>JAAYRX010000004.1 GCA_012518535.1 Clostridiales bacterium
AGGTGTACGGATTCCGGGTCATCCAGGACATCCATAAACATCTCCTGCTGTCCCCTCATCATGCTGACAACCCCCAGGGGCCCGAAGACAAAGGCTACCACTGGTTTCTCCTTACCCCTGGCTTTTACCAGGAGATCGCATAGGCGGATATGCTCGCTCATCCTATGGGTTTTCCTGGGATTGACCGGCTCAATATTTCTATATTCTTCAATGGATTTGATTATTCTGCTGTTGTATACGGGACGGGCTGCCTCATTTTTGGGGTATTCTATGGGCTGGCCAAAATCCGCCGCTTCTACGGACAGGTCCACCAATGAACAGATGACGTCCACTCCCAGATCGTCGGTGGCTTTGATTATGGACTCGGCGCACAGATCGGTATCCTGACACCAGGTGGCGTAGTCTATACCGGTGTAGTTTCGGGAAATGCTGTTGATCAGGGGATAGACCGGCACATGGTCGGCTTCCTTATGCTGGAGAATCAGGGATACTCTCTCTAATGAATTCATACCTATTCCTCCTTGAACAGAGTATAATTTTTATATAAGGTTAAATAGACAATACAGGTTAGTGTAATACTAAATACACTCTATCAAAAAAAACCTGGTGATTATATTATTATATTTTGATATTTTGTACTCTTTTATCTATTGAGAGCTACAGGGAGACCCTTGGATAGGAATGGTCCTATTGGAATAGAATATTTACATTTATAATGTTCCAACATAATGCAGTATTGTGGTTTTAAGGGCCGGATGGGTGTTATATATTATTTAGTTAATCCCTTGTCTTAACTGGACATATGATGGTAAGCCAGACATAGGAGTTGATTCAGATACTAAACGGGGAGTGATAGAGTTTGGACGATAACCAAGCAAGAATATATTACCTGTACCACAGTGGATTTGCCCTTAAGTATAGGGGTAACCTGCTGATCTTCGATTATTATTCCGACCAGTCCGAATCGGGAGCCAGAGGGCTTGGGGAGGGAACCATATCCCCTGAGGACCTAAGGGATGCCCGGAAGGTATACGTCTTTGTATCCCACAGCCATTACGATCACTACAATCCGGTCATCTATGATTGGATGGATATAAATGAAAATATCCACTACTTCTTAAGCTTTGAAGTGGAAGCACCTGCAGGAAACCTAAGGTATCAGAGTATGGCTCCCTACGAGGAATACACAGATGACGGAATCTCCGTTAAAACCTACAATTCCACAGACCTGGGGGTTTCCTTCCAGGTTACAGTAGACGGCCTTAAGGTCTTTCACGCCGGGGATCTTAATTGCTGGTATTGGTATTATGAATCAACACTTCAGGAGTTGAAGGAGGACAAGGGCAACTTTTTAAGGGCGCTGGACAAGATGGGGGATATGTCCGTTGACATTGCCTTCTTTCCGGTTGACCCCAGGCTTAAGGAGTATTATTATATGGGTGGGGAGTATTTTATAAAAAGATTTAAACCAAAGGTCTTTATCCCCATGCATTTTGGTGAAGAGTACGGAATAACCAGTGAATTTGCTCAAAGGGTTAAGGCATTGGATACAACAAGGGTGGTGGAACTATCCCACAGGGGGCAGGAGATTATATTCTAAAAGCCATACAGGTGAGTAAGAATTTTAAATAGGGACAAAGAGAAAGGGGACAGAAGAAATGAAGTTTAAGATTGCACACACCAACTTTAATGTCATGGACATGGATAAAAGCGTCCAGTTTTACAAGGAGGCCCTGGGACTTGAAGAGGTAAGGCGGGTTGAGCCGGAAGACGGCAGCTTCATCCTGGTCTTTATGGGTGATGGAGTCACAGGCCATCAAGTGGAACTTACATACCTGAGAGACAGGGAAGAGCCCTATGACCTGTCGGATAATGAAATCCATCTGGCCCTGGTAGTTGACGACATGGACGCAGCCTACCAGCACCACAAGGAGATGGGTTGCATATGCTTTGAAAACAAGGATATGGGCATATACTTTATAGAGGACCCCGACGGATACTGGATAGAGATCGTTCCGGAGAAACGATAAGAGATAGTCATATAAATATCTCAAGATGTCCGATAGATGTAAAAAGCAGAGTCTATTGTCGACTCTGCTTTTTAAATAATGATTATTCTATTGATCTGTCGGGCGGATATGATTGCCGCAACCCCCGCAGCTCCCACAGGCCCTTTCATTACCACAACCCCCGCAGCCACCGCATCCGTGCATAATTTCCTCAGCAGGGGCATGACATCTGGGGCAGCGGGTATTTGCATCCTCATCAAAGAAGGCTTTGCAATTGAAACATTCTATATGCATGGGCATATCCCCTTTTTAGTCATGATCATCCATGGCTGTCATAAAGAAAATTTACTACCATGATAGTTTAAACCATAGGGCTATGGATTGCAATGCTCCTATTTGCCGGGATTTTATGGGCCAGGCCTCTATAGGCTGAAAAAATCTTAATTTAAGCAGTAAAACAGTAAAATGCTTATTCTTTGGGGTTTAAAAATATTCATATACAGGGAGGTATACTTACATGTCTTTTAAAGTTGCTTTTATTGGAGCCGGAAGTATAGGTTTTACCAGAGGACTATTAACGGATCTGCTTTCGGTACCGGAGTTTCACAACATTGAGGTGGCATTTACGGATATCAGCGAACGCAATCTGTCCATGGTCACCCAGCTCTGTCAAAGGGATATCGATGCCAATGGCCTTGACATCAAGATTATGGCTACAACCGATCGCCGGGAGGCGCTAAGGGATGCCAGATATGTATTCAACGTGGTGCGGATAGGTGGCCTCGAAGCCTTTCAGCTGGATGTGGATATACCCCTGAAATACGGTGTGGACCAATGTGTAGGCGATACCCTGTGTGCCGGCGGTATCATGTACGGTCAGAGAGGTATCCCGGTTATGTTGGAGTTTTGCAAGGATATAAGAGAGGTTGCAGAGCCCGGCTGCCTGCTTCTTAACTATGCAAATCCCAATGCCATGATTACCTGGGCCTGCAACAAGTATGGCGGAGTAAATACCATCGGACTGTGTCACGGCGTTCAGGGCGGACACCAGCAAATCGCAGAGGTCCTTGGACTGGAACAGGACGAGGTGGATATTATCTGTGCCGGTATCAACCATCAAACATGGTATATCCAGGTCAAGCATAAGGGAGAGGATATGACGGGCAAGCTCCTAAAGGCCTTCGAAGAGCATCC
The DNA here is from genome assembly GCA_012518535.1 of Clostridiales bacterium. Taxonomy (GTDB): domain Bacteria; phylum Bacillota; class Clostridia; order Caldicoprobacterales; family UBA3941; genus UBA3941. The sequence continues at coordinate 3,204 of JAAYRX010000004.1, forward strand.
CGTTTACAGCAGGACCGAAAAGGTCCGCATAGACATACTGCGGCGCTTTGGCTACTACAGCACTGAATCCAACGGCCATCTGAGCGAATACCTGCCCTGGTACAGGAAACGCCCCGACGAGATCATGGACTGGATAGATTTGGGCACCTGGATAAATGGGGAAACCGGCGGATACCTGAGGGTTTGTACCGAAGGACGCAATTGGTTTGAAACCGACTTCCCCAACTGGTTAAAGGAGGATCCCCGTAAATTTGATCCCAATAACAGGAGCAGCGAGCATGGCTCCTATATAGTGGAGGGACTGGAGACAGGGAGAGTGTACAGAGGGCATTTTAATGTGGTGAACAATGGGACCATAAGCAACCTGCCCGATGATGCCATCGTTGAAGTGCCGGGATATGTGGATTATAACGGGATCAGTATACCCAAGGTAGGGGACCTGCCCCTGGGATGTGCAGCCATATGCAATACCAGCATATCGGTACAAAGAATGGCTGTGGAAGCAGCAGTTCACGCTGATGATACCCTGTTGCGCCAGGCCATGATGATGGATCCTCTGGTCGGGGCTGTATGCAATCCACCGGAGATTTGGCAGATGGTGGATGAGATGTTGGTAGCCCAGGAAGAGTGGCTGCCACAATACGGTGAGGCCATAGCAAAAGCTAAGGAAAGGTTGGCCAAAGACAATTTAATCCCAACCACGGAAGGTTACAAGGGAGCTGCCAGGCTCAAGACCAAAACCGTTGAAGAGATGGCCCAGGACCGGGATGCGGCCACCGAAAATGCCGGGGCTGCAGATAAGGCGAAGAAGAGACCGGCAGCTGAATAACAGTTGAACGGTTCAAAAGAATAAGGGAATTTTATGCTGGTTTATTAGATTGCTGCTTAACTATGTTATGGCAATAGCCATTACCTACGTATTACTGTTTGCCATAAGATTGGAATAATGACTTAAAATAATGGGTTGTTGACAATAGGTATAAAGAATGATAATGATTTAGAAGACCTGGGTATAATGTAAATATCCAGGAAAGGAATTAGGATTTCTAACTTTCATGGGAGGGATCAGTGGTGAAATATTACCGTATAAGGATGATCCACAACGATTTAAATAACAGCAACGTCGATATACCATTACCGGAAGGCTATTATTTTCGCAACTTCCAGGCTGGAGATGAGTCGATTTGGGCGGATATCGAGACCGCTGCGGGGGAATTTACCAGCAAGGACAAGGCCCTGGAACGATTTATGGAAGAGTTTGGGGGGCTGGAGGCTGAACTGGCCACCAGATGCTTTTTTCTGTATGATGAAAACGATAAACCCATAGGGACATCCATGGGCTGGTATGATGAGGATTTTAATGGTGAGAAAATCGGCAGACTCCACTGGATAGCAATATGCCCCAGCCACCAGGGCAGGGGCCTGGGAAAACCACTGGTAGCCAGGGCCATAAAACGGATGCAGGAATCCCACCAGCAGGCCTATCTCACTTCCCAGACCACCAGCTGGAAGGCAATAAACATGTATCTGGATTTTGGATTCAGGCCGTTATATACCTTCGAAGATTGTCCAAAGGCCTGGGAGCTATTGGCTGATAAGCTGAAACACCCCGCCCTGATAAAGGACTGATAGGTTTTCCTGTCGCCCCTCGATAAGAACATACTGATAGGTTGGTATTATAAAAATGTTATAAGGAGTGTGCTTTTTATGTTGGCTATTGGTAGTGACCATGCGGCTTTCCGCTTTAAAGAGGAGATAAAAAAGTATCTTGATGAAAAGGGAATAGCCTATAAGGATTTCGGTACGTATTCGGAAGAGAGTACCGACTATCCCATCTATGGTGAGGCGGTCGCCAAAGCCGTGGCCAGGGGCGAATATGAGAAAGCCATCCTAATCTGCGGTACAGGGGTGGGTATATCCTTAGCGGCTAACAAGATTAAGGGGATACGAGCCGTGGCCTGCAGCGATTGCTACACGGCAGTGTTATCCAGGGAGCATAATGACACCAATATCCTGGCTTTAGGCGCAAGGGTTGTAGGCATTGGTCTTGCAAAGATGATCATAGACAGTTGGCTGAAGGCAGAGTTCCAAGGCGGTAGGCACCGGAGAAGGGTGGATATGATTAAAGAGATAGAAGAAAAGAACTTATAGGAATTGACCTTTAATAACCGCAGCAATTTTTTCGGATTATAAAAAGCAATGGATTGCGGAAAAGGTTCCATAAACAAATAGAAGGAGATGTGTTTGATGAGTATGGAGGGTGTAAGAGGGGAAGATTTAGAAAAAACCTATGGGTATGTATGGGATAAATACACCGGGGAGAAATTGGACCAGGTCTTTGCCTTTTCCGAGGACTACAAGGAGTTTATTTCCAAATGCAAGACCGAGAGGGAATGCATTGCGGAGTTTATCAGACTGGCCGAGGAAAAGGGATACAGGGATCTGGCTACCTTAATTGAGGAAAAGGAAGTTCTAAAACCCGGGGATAAGGTATATGCCAACAATGCGGGCAAGACCCTGGCCTTATTTGTGATTGGCAGCCAGCCCATGGAGAAGGGTCTGAGGATTATTGGGGCCCATGTTGACTCCCCAAGGCTGGATTTAAAGCAGAATCCCCTTTATGAAGACTCGGGCTTGGCCCTTTTCAAGACCCACTATTATGGCGGTGTAAAGAAGTACCAATGGGTTACCCTGCCCCTGGCCATCCACGGTGTGGTAGTAAAAAAGGACGGTAGCCTAGTAGATGTAGTAATAGGGGAAGACGAAGACGATCCGGTGGTGGGGATAACGGATCTCTTAATCCACCTGGCGGCGGATCAGATGGATAAGAAGATCTCCAAGGCAATAGAGGGAGAGGACCTCAACGTCTCCCTGGGAAGTATCCCGGTGGGAGACAAGGAGGACAAGGCCAGGGTTAAGAAAAATATCCTGAGGCTTCTAAACGAAAAGTATGGTATAGATGAGGAGGATTTTGTATCTGCTGAGCTGGAAGTGGTCCCCGCAGGAAAGGCCAAGGACTACGGGTTGGACAGAAGCATGGTTATGGGCTACGGACACGATGACAGGGTATGCGCCTATACATCCTTTAAGGCCCTCATGGATATGGAAAACCCGGATAAAACCTGTGTTGCCCTTATGGTGGATAAGGAGGAGATCGGAAGCGTAGGAGCCACTGGTATGACTTCCAGATTCTTTGAAAATACCATGGCCGAGATTATGAACCTGACGGGAGATTACAGTGAGCTGAAACTGCGCAGATGTTTGGCTAACTCAAAGATGCTATCCGGCGATGTCAGCGTTGCTCATGATCCTAACCATCCCTCGGTTACTGAACCCAGAAACACTGCTTACCTGGGTAAAGGGATGACCTTTAACAAGTATACGGGAGTAAGGGGAAAGAGCGGCAGCAATGACGCCAATCCGGAATTCATGGCCCAGCTCAGGGCCATTATGGAGAAGCATGATGTAATGTGGCAGACATCGGAGCTGGGGAAGGTAGACCAGGGCGGTGGCGGAACTATAGCATATATCCTGGCGGAGTACGGGATGGACGTAATAGACTGCGGCGTAGCCCTTCACAATATGCATGCCCCATGGGAGGTGGCCAGCAAGGCCGATATCTATGAAACCATGAGAGGTTACCGGGCCTTCCTGCTGGAGGCGTAGGAATGAAGGATAATCTGATGCTGCTTGACACCCATGTGCACACCTGCCAGGTTAGCCCCTGTGGGAAAGTACCAGCCAAGGAGATGATTGAGCTTTATAAGGAGGCCGGTTACGGAGGCGTTATAATAACGGATCACTATTATAAGAGGTACTTTGAATCCCTGGGGGATAGACCCTGGGAGGATAAGGTCCAATCCTTTCTCTCCGGCTACAAAGCGGCCTTGGAGAGAGGCAATGTCCTTGGGGTAAAGGTGTTTCTCGGGATGGAAATAAGGTTCATCTACGGATCGGAAGACTACCTGGTGTTTGGGCTGGACGAGGACTATTTGCTCCAGAATCCAAGGCTATACCTCTACACGTTGGAAGACTTCAGGGACCATATTCAGGAGACAGGGGCCCTGATCTTCCAGGCCCATCCTTTTCGTCCAGGCCTGACTCCCGCGCCCGGAAATTTGTTGGACGGCATGGAGGTACACAACGGAAACCCCAGGCATGATTCCGGCAACGACAGGGCCTACGACTATGCCAAGAGCAACGGCTTAATGATGAGCTCGGGATCCGACTCACATCAAACAGGGGATGTTGGAAGAGGGGGCATATTTTTGCCCGAGGATATATATTCCATGAGTGACCTTATCAGATGGTACAGGCAAAGGATTCCGGGACCAGAGCATATATATAAAAATGATGAAGTGTGATAAAGGCAATAGGGCGGTTTAACCGCCCTATTGCTTTCTTAAATCCAGTATGGCACAAGGTATAAATATGTATAAAAGGCTCTGTCTGTTAACTGTTATTGCGATTGTTATCGTGGATTACCTGGTCTATAACAATGGCCAGGGCAAGCAGAAACCCATAATCCTCGCCTTCTGCAATATCCACACCATAGGTGTCAGAGAATGAGAACCAACGCTTGGATATCTCCGCTACGGGAATGCCGTTTCTTAGAATAGAAAAGTTCATACCCAGGAAATTACCTTCTATGGTAAAGTTACCCAGGGTACTGGTTATGTTGAATCGGGGCTTGAAAAAGGTGAATTCTCTTTTAACCATTGCCATATGCCGGCCGGATTGATATATGTTGTATTCGGGAAGAAACCTTAATATCTTTTGCTCTATATAGTACAATTCCTGTCCGGCCATATCATAGATCCTAAGCTTGTTCCCCAGGGTAAAAACCCTGCCTCTCACTACAAAATGGTCATTTCCGAATTCGTCCTTAATGGTGAAACTGTCCCCAAAGGAGAATATCCTTTGTCTCACTACAAATCGCATGATGGAGCCTCCTTTATA
>JAAYRX010000005.1 GCA_012518535.1 Clostridiales bacterium
ACTCTTCAACCTTTACCCTTTTTCCATCCCTAGTCCATGCAGACCGGGATTTTGATGTACTGATTCCTCTAATGATTGTGAAATTGTCCTTTAAGTATTCCTGAGTGAAAAGCTCGTTAATTTCCTTGCATTTTTCTTTGTACTCTTCAAATCTATCATTTTCCCTCTTTTTTTCTTCTAATATCCCTTGAAAATCTATCTTATCCTGATCTGTTATTTTATATGGTAGTACCACTTTAACATCTTCAATAACTTCTTTCTCGTAATCATCTATAACCACTATCCGGGGTATGTGAGGCATTAAGTAGGATGAACTCATAAGTAGCCCCTTATAACTCAATAACCTAGAGAGTACTGCTTTATTGATTGTTGTGCCTAACATTATGTGTTCTTCGAGTTGTTGCTGTAGGCTGTCAATGATATATACAGATTTTTGTGTTCTAATCATGCTAGATGATTTTTGGGAATAAACATATTTTACTCCATAGATGTAGATACCCTCTTTGACTGCTTTTGCATACTTGGCAACCTCTTTGTCGTCGCCCTCATCCATCCCATATGCCTTTAAAATGAACATTTCCGGAATGGTATTTTGTGTTTTATTATTATATTCTTTGCCCACTAATCTATAAATAAGGTCAAACAGATGGTTTTCACTGTTGGGATATGTAACTCTATCTTCTTCAGTAAAATATAAACATCCATCTTTCTCTTTGATATTCTTAAAATCAAATTGACTAACATAATATTGCTTTCTCTTCCTAGACATAATGCTTTCCTCCTTTATGTTTTCCCCTTTTATATCTGTTTATATCTATCTAAAACACTCCGCAAGCCCGCCATAGATCATCATACATGGCATTCAATTTTTTTGTTTTTTCTTGAGCTTGCTCTAGGATTACACGTTTATATTTCAAAACAGTAATAATAGCATCGGATGCAATAATATAGTCCAGCATTTTTTCATTGTCATATATTACATCCTCGGCATTGGTTTCTTCTATTTTTTGTTCGAATTCCTGTACTTTCTTATCACATACCAATATCATTTCTTCTACTCTATCTAGCTTTTCTTCCTCTTCTGCAATCTGCTCATTCAATTCTTCAATACTCAACTCTTTTTTCATAATTTTTCCTCCTAATTCAATATGTAATTTATTCCCACTTAAAAATGGGCGCAAAAAACCAACTTACCCTCCCCTCGTTTAAAAATGACAATAAGAAACTAAGCTATCCCCCTTCTACTTTAAAATCAGCCTAAAATGGCAGCAAGAAAGCCAATCTATCCTTCCCTATTTAAAATTGGATAGAATGCCTCCCGAACATAGGATCAACGTGAGGGTTTAACCCACACTCTGCAATATTTAATTTTTTTGATGCTTGACTTTTTTCAAACGATATGATAGTGTTTAGGGTGTCAGGTTAAACATATCGTATCATTCGGAAAAAGTGGGGTATCTCTGTGTAGACATACCTCTATATACTATTGTACATGCTTTTTTGGAGGTTGTCAACACCTTTTAAAAAAGTTTTTTTGCTTTTTGGGATACAAAAAGATATACCCCTCCTACTGTCTATTATACACTATATTTCAAGTCTAGTATTGTAATTTCTTACGGTTTATGGTAATTATTTACTTACATTTACAAATATTTTATGATATTTGGTAATATTTTACTGAGTTTCAAGGCATAAATCTTGTTAAAGTGTCTATTTTATTGAGACTTAATAGCCTTCCTTCATCAAGGGATTTTATCATCTCATCATCGGCATTTTCATAGATGTATTCTGCTTTGCGGTAGGTAGTTCTTCCCACATCTAAGTCTTTGGCAACCGAATCGTCAGTGCGTATCGGCTCGTCCAATATTGGATTAACCACAGAGCCAAACTGATTGGCTTTAATGTTTTGTGCCGCAATTTTGCCATATTCCTCTTTTAATTTGTCAGCCCATTCCATCTTTTCACTAAAGCTGAAATCTTTACGGTTCTCATTTTCACTTATTTCTAGCTTGAGTTATAACGTTTGTATGTCATACCAATACATTTGTATGTTTAGGCAATACTTTTGTTGTAAAATATTGAACTGTCCATTTAGTAATGCACGTTGACATCTTAGCCCATATTTTATATCCAGCTGTGGCTTTAATTTGGTCAGTTTCGATTAAATCTTGTAGCTCAGGGATTAGAGTGGTAAGTTTTTTGTAGTTTATAAGCTGGGATTGATCGATACCAATTTGGTCTGCTAAATCTTTTTGGGTTGGCAGGTTAGAATTATTCCAATGTGCCTCCTTTTTATTATACTGGTTCCCCCTGTTGCCCCCATTTGTAATCCCATATATCCTCTCTAACTCCACTAAACACCTGCCAAACTTAACAGGATTAGGATTACCCATGCCACGCTGCCTATTCTTCCACCATACAAATTATATAAGGATAGCCATTCCCCTTCCCCTCTATTTTAAACTGCCCTTTGACCGCCCCAGTTGCACGTATCCGCCTTAATCCATATTGTTTTAATAGTTGGCTATCTTCGACTATACGTTTGATTTGTGCCTTACTGATGCCTTTTAAAGCTATATCCGATTGTATTATGTAATGATCATACAAAACTTGATCCATCAGGTAATTAATGATCTTATGTTCTTTATCATCCAGTTTTATTGCATCCATTTTTGGATTGGCTGTAGACTTTGGTTGCACTCGCTCTACCTTGGAATAATCAGTAGAATCAATCTTTCCATAACGCCATTCTCCAAATTGGGATTTTGGAATTATAAGATTTGCGTATAACTTACTCAGCGTTCCTGGTGAGTACCTAACATGGTAGTTGAATTTTGATTCTTTTAAAATCTTATACATCAACACACTCCTAACCCATAATATTTGTATAAACCCTTTAAGGGATAATTTACGAACATAGAGGTATTTGCACCCCTATGCCCACCTGTACTTAACAGCCAATAGCTCCTGATTCGAAAATATAACGAATCAGTAGACGGTCTGGTGTATTATGTCTGGCAACAGATAAAACACCCCCATGCCTCAAAATCGTTTTTAATGACTTTGAAACATGGGGGTATGCTATCTGTCGGGTATTCGGTTTGTCCTGCTAGTACAAGCGTTACGAGCTTATTTAGGCTGCTATTTCCTTAATGGTATCTACATTATAGGTCAATATTCTGCTAAACCTTGTATGGGGGTCTTTTTTATACCAATTGTAAATGTCATGTCCTGTTAAGCCTTCGTTAATTTGTTTTTGTAGGTATTTCATATGCAATGGTTTAATGGGTTCTAAGTATAATGTTTGTAGGTCACTATGTAGAGTAGCACAATCGCCTTTGTCAATACTTTGTTGTAGTTGTTCAGGGGTAATGTGCTGTCCTACATCCTGTTTTCTTAAATACCTTCTAAATTGAAGAATGTCACTCATTAGTTTGCATGAAATATCACTATAAAACTTGTCCATAAATAGATCGTGCTTTTCTTGGTCAGTACATAACAAATTGAGCCATTCTGATTGCAGCAAATTACTAAATTCGATTTTGCCTAAGAATTGATTTTCTTCATTGAGAAAATTCTCATAAAATACTATCTTTTCCTCTATCTTTGCCTTTTTGATACTGTCCTGCATTCCCAACTCTTCCCATAACTTGTCCACTGTTGCTACCTTTACATTAATAGTTTTTTTCACCATGATTGCCTCCATTTAATTTATTTTATATATCTGCACTTGGGCAGTTAATAACATGATTATCATTTATCTGTATTCATGACATCCGCAGTTAATAAAATAATCATCGTCATCCATACTATCTAATCCATACTCACATTCCCCATGTTTAATATGAGTGCAATTTGAGCAATCTGCATTTAGGCTATTTCGTTCCATTTCCTTTAGCTTTCTGTTCTTTTTATCATCTAATTGGTTTTGTATTCGCTTTCTGCACCAAGCATGAATTCCCTCGTCTGTCCATTTTTTAGGGAATAGAATGCTATAATCCCCCATAAAGTAATCATCATATGCTTCTAATATGTCCGTTCTTGACTGTAGTAAAGTTTTGCAACTAGCACAAACATATAGATCACTGTCATTAATTTCGTAAACAAATGAACCTTCATCGTCTACGTGAGATTGATATGGATGTAGGATGCACGTCCCATAATTCGAAAGACAGCATTTCGTACCATCTTTTATTACAAAATCGATACCTTCATATACATTGTCATAGAATACCTCCATACCATTAGTTTTAAAATGTTTATCTAAATGCCCAAATATATCCTCGATTGTTGGCAACTGATTGATATTATCGCAATTCCCCAAATAAGCGACTATATCAGGTAAACTTAGCTCTGGTAAATTTCCCATTACTTTTATTTCCTTCATCATTTTTCCCCCTTGCTTATTTAACTGCTTGTAAGCAGTTTATAACGTCAATCATTATACCCATGTTGTTGTAGATTTCTATGGTTTTACCATCCTCTGCCAATAATGCAAATAGCCAATTACCTACTAAAACGCAATAGTTGTATTGATAAAAACGGAATGAAACTGGGGTAATGTCGGTAATGTGGGCAATTGGATACCTGTTAGCAACTATCTTTTGCATTAACATGATATACCCCCTTAAAAACTAACCATGTTCAAGTTGATACGATCTGTCATTTCCGATAAGTAGATTTTTAAGATAATAGAATGGTCTTCCTCCCTGATTCCTTCTCTAGCCATTTTCGATTGTAAACTTTTAATCCTGCTCATAATGAATAAGAATTGATTAATTTCCATTATTACCCCTCCCATGGTTGCTATCTTTGTAACTCTTACTATATCACCTGCTTTATATATTGTCAACGCTATATATCATTTTATTCATATATTGATAGTATTATATAATTAGTAGTATAATAGCACTATAGGGAAGGATGATTTAATTGATTACAATTAAAATAGATAAAATTTTAGAAAAACAAGGTAAAAGTCTATATTGGCTCGCACAAGAGACAGGATTAAGCTATCCAACAATACATAGATTGGTTAGCGGAAAAACAACATCGATTAGTTTTGACACTCTGGAAAAGGTCTGCCTTGCTCTTGATTGTACGCCTAATGATATTTTTACTTTTAAAAAAATCGTTTAAGATTTAATCAATAAAAAATATTGATATAAAAAGTATACTAATATATTTTCGATTGAGCCTTAATCCAATCCAACAATTTTTGGTCACATTTTGGTCACGAGATTCCAAAAACCTGTACCCTAGTAATGCCAATACTTTCCAAAACCCATCAACAAAAAACCTCCCAAACCCACTGTTTTCAAGGGGTTGAAAGGCTTTGGGAAATACTGTATAAAGCGATAAGGGAAGTTAGTTTCAACATTCAGGTTCTAGTGAACAATACGTTCATGGGGGTTCGACTCCCCCCTTTCGCACCAATACATACTTTTGTTTAATGTCTATCAATTATATACAATACGTCATATTCATTTTCATTCTTCCTGAATTTTCTTGTAGAAAAAGGTTCTAACGGATTCAAACCCATATTTTTGAGGAAATATAATATGCTCCGTACTACCTACAAACAATACACCATTGCTCTCCAATGATTCCCGAAATTTCAAATATAACTGATTCTTTGTTTCCTCAGTAAAATAGATTAAAACATTTCGACAAATAATTAAATGACAACCTTTGGGATAGGGATCCATTAATAGATTATGTTGTCTAAACTCTACATTCTTTTTTATGTTTTCATCAATTATGTAAAGATCATCTTTGACCGTGAAATATCTATCTATGTAGGACTTGGGCAAAGATTGTAGGGCTTTTTCTAAATAGATTCCTTCTTTAGCCTTTCTTAAGACTTCCCTATCAATATCTGTAGCTATTATTTTCACGCGGTTTAAAGGTAAAAAATCTTGTAAGACCATTGCCAGGGAATAAGGTTCTTCTCCTGTAGAACATGCAGCACTCCATATCTTTAGGCTATCATGCTTTTCCAAAAGCATTGGAATAATATCACTTTTGAGAGTATCCCATTGGTTTGAATTTCTATAAAATTCTGAAACGTTTATAGTAATATAATCAATGAAAGTTGTCAACATAACCTTATCAGTAACCAATGCTCTGTAGTAATCTTCATAATGCTTATAGTTATGTCTGTTAATCAGAGAATCAATTCTCCTTTTCATCTGTCGTTCTTTATAGCAGGATAGATCAATTTTAGTCAATTCAAAAAAAGCTCTGGTAAAATCATCGTAATTCCATTGCATCAATATTACCCCTTAATAATATTTTTATCTGTCTGTATAGTTTATCATGAATACGAACAAAAAAAAAGTCGTGAATTGTCACGACTTCATGTAAAGGGGGTCTCAATGTGTTTGTGAGGTCAACTATATTATTAGCCTTTTTATTCTTTTTATACAAAAAAAATAGGCAGATATTCTGCCTATTAGTTACTATGATATTTATATGTGATTTTGACTAGCTAAAATCTTCTGGGAAAAACTCTCCCAGTGAAACAGTCATATCTTCTTTTTGGAATTGCTCCTCTTTTGCTTTAGGTTTGGCCGGTTCTGGTTTTGTTTTTTCTTCAGGTAATAATTCTCTTATGCTAAGACTAATTCTCCTATTTTCAGAGCTGGCGTCTAAAACTTTTACATCTACTTCCTGGCCAATGGCAAGCTCATCTTCTACCCTTTGTATCCGTCTGTTGGCAACTTGCGAAATATGAACTAATCCATCCACGCCTGGTTCCAATTCAATAAATGCACCAAAAGATGTAATACGTACGACCTTTCCCTTTACAGTAGAACCCACAGGGTATTTCTCTTCCACATTATCCCACGGATGAGGCATAGTCTGTTTGTAACCCAGTGAAATTCTTTCTTTCTCACGGTCTACGGCTAAAACAATAACCTCCACATTCTCCTCTTCACTGAGGACCTCCCTGGGATCATTCACATGGCCCCAGGATAAATCAGAAATATGGATAAGGCCGTCAACTCCACCGATATCAACAAAAGCGCCGAAATTGGTTAAGCGTTTTACTACACCGTTGATTCGTTGGCCTTCTTCAATTGAAGACCAGAGTTTTTGTTGTCTTTCTTCTTCTTCTGCCTCCAGTATAACCCTTTGTGAGGCTACTACCCTTCTACGCCTTCTTTCCAGCTCAATTATTCTCAACCGTAACGTCTTACCAACGAAGGTGCTAAGATCTTCAATATATCTATTGGAAAGTTGTGAGGCGGGTACAAATGCCCTAATATCACCTATCTTTGCTATGACTCCACCTTTTACCGCTTCTGTGCATTTACCTTCGAATTCCTCTCCGGTCTCTAACCCTTTTTCTATAGCCTGCCACGCTCTTTTTCTTTCAACGGACTTACGCGATAATATGACATTACCTTCTTCATCCTTAACCTTTAGAACCTCTACTTCTACCTCATCACCTGGATTATATAGATCTAAGGGTGATTGATCATTATCAAGAGTAAGTTCATTTAACGGTATAATTCCATCGGACTTATAGCCGATATTGACAATCACTTCAGATTCATTGACGGATAGGACAGTGCCTTTTATTAATTGACCGGCTCTCAGGGTTACCATTGTTTCCTCAAAGTCTTCCATAGTGACAGACTCTTCCGGGCTATCATCCTCAGAATCATTTTTTTGTGATTCGTGCAATTCATCATCTTCCTGGGGAGTATCATGCACTTCTGCCCCGACCAAATCACTGTCCTCTGCCGAAGAATCGTCAGATTGCGATTCAATGGTATCATTTTCAACCATGGGGGGATTATCCCTCTGTGGCGTTGTTGTCTCTTCATCAGTTATTGGTGTTTCATTGTCAATGACCTGATTGTCCTTTGGAGCATCATTGACCTTTTCATTGTTGTTTCCTTCAAATGCATTCATCCTATTAATTACCTCCTTGATGACCCAATCAGGTTTAAGTATCCGTTATAATACGACCATACCTTTTGGATCTTATACATTAAAATCAATATTACTCACTGTGCAAATAACCTAATGTATTCTCACAGTATGATTAGCCTAAATCGCATTCTTAGTGTGGATTAGTATCCACAACTATAAACCATTGAAGAATTTTCCTTAGTCCTCGCCTCCCTTTGGAATTAGAAAAACATCAATTCCAATCCTCCATATCACAGTCCGTAACTATTGCTGATGATAATATCATACCCATTACGATGATATTCTTCCGCCAGCTTCGGGCATGTTCTGATACTGGGGACTTATAATAATATACGTGCTTTTTAATGTCATGCAATTTTAAACATTCCCCCCAATCCACAGGATCTGATACCATATTTATGATTAACTTTATGCCCGAATTCTATAATAATACATCTCTACCTATTACTTTTCGATATAATCGCACTAAATCCTTCTTTTTTGAAAAAAATATAGGAAAAATAATAGAATTACGGATACTTGTCCCTATTCATCAAACAGTGAATTCAAAGAATTCTCCATATCTTTGGACATCAATTCTATCAATTCGGAATTAGACTTTTGAGAATAATAATATCCCATATCCAATTCTTTTCCTATAACCACCTTCATAGGATGAAATAGCTTATATCCCCCAATTACTCCTACAGGGACTATTTTTGCTTTTGCTTTATGGGCAATGGATGCGGCGCCGAAGGAAAAGTCTTTAACTTTACCTTCCTTCTTACGTGTTCCTTCAGGGAAGATACCGAATACATGACCGTCTTTTAGTACTCTAAGGGAATTCTTTATAGCTGATAGGTCAGCAGTACCTCTTTTTACCGGAAAAGCTCCGAGATTCTTTAATATAGTTCCAAGGATAGGATTGGTAAAGAGCTCCACTTTCGCCATAAAGTATATTCTACGTGGTAGAATACACCCAATTAGAACAGGATCCAACATAGAAATATGGTTAGAATAGAGGAGAACTCCCCCTGTCATTGGGAAATTGTTCAACCCTACTACCTTAGGCCGATATAAAAGAAATAGGATAGGACGTAGTATGAATCTAATAATCTTATAGAACACACCTATCCCTCCTGACTGTTAATGAAATAACTCTCTATATGTCCTAACATTTCTGCCAATACCTTCTCAATTGACTTACATGTTGTGTCTATGATTATGGCATCCTCTGAAGCTGCCAAGGGCGCAAAGTCGCGGCTCTTATCGGTGGTATCCCTCGTTTCAATATCCTTTTTGACGACTTCTATGCTTTCCTTATAACCTTTTATGCGCAATTCTTCCCATCTTCTCCGTGCTCTTTCATCCAAAGAAGCAGTCAGAAAGAATTTGAATGTCGCATCCGGTAGTACATGGGTACCTATATCCCTACCATCCATCACCAAGGATTTCGACTTTGATATGTCGCGTTGAATCTTGGCCAATTTGATACGCACTTCAGGTATAACACCTACCCGGGAGGCACCTTTGGAAACCTCTGGACTTCGGATTTTATTAGTAACATCTTGTCCATCCAAGATAATAATCTGTTTATCCCCATCAAATTTTATTTCTAATTCGGTTGATGATAGGGCAGAAATGATTTCTTGGGTGTTTAAAAAATCAATGTTTGCGTTGAGCATTTTATATGCAACTGCTCTATACATAGCACCGGTATCAAGATACACTATTCCCAATTTACTTGAAAGGGCCTTCGCTATAGTACTCTTTCCAGCACCTGCAGGGCCATCAATTGCTACAGTGAGCTGTTGATCTGATATCATTTTAGCAATTTGATTTTTTGTTAGATCCGGCCGTAAAGCTTTTGCTTTCTTTAGGTAAACGTGCTCTATACTTCTTGATTGGGCTGATTGGATATGCATCATAACACGGATACATTTTTCTAAACTACCTTTGACATACATCTCCTGACAACAAAACAATGGTACATCTACCATACCCAATTCTCTGGCTGCTACAGCAGGATATATTGAATCCAGATCCCCAGTGCCTGTGAAAATGATGCTAACAATCTCACTAAATTCAATTGTATTTCTACTAATAATTTCTTCCAGTAGTATTCTGGTATTGTCCAATATTTGCTGGGGAGTGTTTTCATCAGCGGTGATTGCTCCCCTTATTGCGTAAAACAACAATTACTTTTCCTCCTCATATAGCTCTATGACCAAGACCAATGGCTACTTCATTGAGGTGAAGTAAGCCTATCCCAAAGAATAAGGCTACACTAACATGGTCATGATATCTTGCGACTGCAATCTTACCGCCCACACTCAATCCCAGGGCTTTTGGCATAATCTGGGCAATTGCTTCCCTTGTAGCACCAGCTACGGCACCTTCTTCAGCATGGGAGTCCCCTATTACGCCCTCCCGTTTGGAGGCGACTACTGCTCTTTCAATGATCTTGTTCACTGATGTGATGAAGTCACCACCATAATCTATGGCCACGGTTCTAATACCTGTTCTAAGATATTCTTCCTTATGATAATTCTCTTCAGCCCTGTTCTTTGTAAGGCTCATTTGAATTGCAATTCTGGCAACCTCGCGACTCCCAAGCAAATCCATATCGTATCTCCTTCGTGCTAATATATGTACATAATCATTATAAGGCAGGGTCTCAGCTTGTACAAGTGGTTTTTCATCAAGTAATGGCTTAACAGATATAATAACAGTAAATGTATTTTGATCTTCTTAGTGTCAACACTGATGCTTAAGCCTGGGATTCAAGATGATATAAATTATTAAGGTGTAAGATGGTATTTTTTTCTCCATCCATTCTTATCAGATTTAGACCGGTTTGGTCTATTTTAAAATGCGTTATCAGATTGAGTGGAATCCCGATCAGACTTAAGATCAAAACTTTAATGGTAGCCGAATGGGAAATAACTAAGACATTATCGTCATGCACTGGATAGGTGTCCTTCAACTTATCCAGAAATGAGGTGACCCTGCTGTGTACCGCCAGAAGATTCTCTCCTCCCTTTGGAGCGTAGGATAAATCGTTACGCCATCTTGTAAGTTGCCCCGGATACTTGACCTCAATTTCAGGCGTAGATAATCCTTCCCAGACACCAAAGGAAACCTCCCTAAGCAGGGGTTCGTTAATCGGATTCAATTGTAATTCTTTCCCGATTATTTCTGCTGTTTCCCTGGCTCTTGATAGATCACTGCAATAGATGGCAGTGATTTTATCTCTTTTCTTTAAATACTCTCCCAATCTTTTGGCCTGTACTCGCCCTAGATCACTAAGACATGTATCCTGTATCCCTTGGGTTTTACCAAACCGGTTCCATTCGGTTTCTCCATGACGGGCCAAATATAATAGCATGAACTACCCCTTTCCAGCCTAGGAATCTACCGTATCCTTGCTTACATATACGTTATACTTATCCCATAGCTCTTCCAGAGTCATAAACCCTGAAGCAACCTGAGGACTTTTACGCATGCTTATACCGACTATAAGAGCATTAATTAAGCTCAAAGGGGCCACCAATGAGTCAACAAAGGAGGCCATATTGCTCCTTGCCAGTAATGTATAATCGGAATAAGCAGTCAATGGTGATAGTTGACTGTCAGTTAGGGCCACTGTGGTTGCACCACGCTCCTTAGCAAATGATATAGCCTCTATTGTTCTGCTGGCATAACGTGGATAACTTATTCCTATCAGCAAATCTTCCTTGTCTATATGGATTAACTGTTCAAAGATATCATTAACTCCTGAAGTCGTTATTCTTACATTATTAAGAATGAAATTGAGGTAATACCCCATGAATTGTGCCAAAGGGGCAGCACTTCTTAACCCCAGGATATATATGCTATCGGCTTTTAAAACACAATTTATGACATCTTCAAAAACCTTACTATCCGCCTCCTCGATAGTCATCCGTATATTGTTCATATCGGCCTTTAAAACATTATTTAGGATCATAGATTGTTCTAGATCTGATGACATCTCAATCCTTTGCAAGGTTGTCAGCTTGGTTCTTATCAGCTCCTGTAAGGCCTTTTGAAGTTTTGGATAGCCATCATAATCAAGCATATTGGCAAATCTAACTACTGTCGACTCGCTTACCCCTACCTTTTCACCTAGCCGATAAGCAGTCATAAACGCCGCTTTATCGTAGTTATTGATAATGTATTCCGAGATCAGTTTTTGACCCTTGCTCATCCTTTTATAGTTGATATTGATCCGATGGATTAAATCATCCTCAATCGCCACGTCAATCCCCCTATACAATAGGATTATTTGTACAATCATTCTCATTTTATCATAAGCCTTGTGATATGCAAGAATATTTTATGATCGATAGTTTATAGCCGGGTGCATTTTTAAAGTTTCATATTGTGCTATTTTCAATACCAGGCCTTAGGTAATCAAACAACCTTCTTTTAATTTGGATATTTTATAAGCCCTTTTCATACAATAAAGTAACCGATACTGGATACATACTCTTTATTCTTATATTTCTACATAGTTATTTGTAAGAAATAACGTTTAAGTCGTCAATTGTTACCAAATAGGTGGTGACACCGTAAAACTTATAAAAATAAGAAAACAAAGGCAAGGTGAATATGTGATACAGATAGACGATGCAGGTAGTGGTAGCCTTGTAGGGGGAACATGTATCGCTGCCCTGCGATTGGAAACAAATGAGTATTATTATGATTTTATACCCCTTAGCTATTATCAGAATGGAAATTTCTATAACAAACTATATTTGCATAAAAGCAAGGACATAGTTATTGAACTACTAAAAAAACTTGGGACTAATAAAAAAGAAAAAATCACCATTTGCCAGGGGTATATGTTCGATGTTGCAAGGAAATACTTGAGTGAATCCCAGATAAAATGGACCAATTCCAAGATAGTTGATCCTTTGCAAAGTAGAATTGAGGATACTTTTAGCGAATATGTCCTGGGTTTGGGAGTTCCGGTTCAATATGTAAAGTATATTAAGTATCCCCTTCATTTTCATCGGATATTAAGGTGGGTCTATGCAGACTATTCCAAAAGGCACAAACTATGCAAAACAGACTGGAAAAGCTTTAAGAAGTACGGTAATCTGGATGTGTCAGTCACACAGGACATACTGTATAAGAGAAACTATACCTGTCTGAAGTGTGGTAGGAGAATAAAACCAGGTACCAAAGTTAAAGTCCTGAAATATGTAAGCAATTGTCCCAACACCATCTATCTTCATCTAAATTGTTCCGCCGCTCCTTAGACGTATGAAAACAACATATAAAATCCGGGGGATATGGCTGTCCCCCGGACTTTATACACTTAAATGGGATGCGTCATTTCTTCTTTGTTGACCAAGGTATTATCTATTTTATACTTGTGTGCCTGACGATATTTGAAAAATTCCATGGATACCTGCGGGAAGGATGCATATGATAATACATCTTCTTCTTGTTCTAAGTATTCCTTAATTTCTTCCCTATACTTATCAAGCTCAGGTGGTATATCATCAGCAGGTCGATGAGTTATGACTTTGGCATCACCTATAATGATCTTTCGAATTTCTTCACTTACCTCACCTGGCAACTGTCCATATTCGCCACGTATTAGTCCCTTGGATTCATTTGTGATCATCTTATACCTTTCACCGGTCAGGACATTGAGTACCGCTTGGGTACCTACTATTTGACTTGTAGGGGTAACTAAGGGCGGATACCCGAAATCTTCCCTTACCCTTGGTACTTCCTTTAAAACATCCTCAAATCTATCCTCAGCGTTCTGTTGTTTTAGCTGGGACAATAAGTTGGATAACATACCACCGGGAACCTGATATATCAAGGTGTTAATATCTATACTTAGGACCTTTTGATTCAGGAAACCATCCTCGATGAGCCTCTGTGCCACAACCTTAAAATGGTCTGCTACTTCATTTAATAGATTCAAGTCCAGACCCGTATCCCACTCGGTCCCCTGAAGAGTAGCTACCAAGGGTTCAGTTGCCGGCTGGGATGTTCCGTTACCAAGAGGAGAAAGGGCTGTGTCTACTACATCGACTCCGGCTTCTATAGCCTTTAAATATACCATATCACCTGTACCGGTAGTATTGTGGGTATGAAGCTGAATGGGCACTTTTACCGTGTTTTTCAGCTTTGTGACTAGCTCATATGCTGTGTATGGCAGTAGAAGATTCGCCATATCTTTTATACATATGGTGTCCGCACCTAAATTCTCCAGCCTTTTTGCCAGATCCACAAAATAATCTATGGTGTGTACAGGGCTGGTAGTGTAGCATAATGCAGCCTGAACATGTCCCTTGTATTTTTTTGTTGACTTAATAGCCTGCTCCATATTCCTAACATCATTAAGAGCATCAAATATACGAATGATATCGATACCGTTATCTATAGATTTCTTAACAAATTCGTCAACGACATCATCGGCATAGTGTTTATAACCAAGCAAGTTTTGACCCCTAAGTAACATTTGTAGCTTGGTATTTGGAATGGCTTTTCTCAGAGTTCTCAATCTTTCCCATGGATCTTCCTTTAAAAATCGAAGGCATGAATCAAAAGTAGCTCCACCCCATACCTCCAGGGAATTATATCCTACCTTATCTAATTTATCTGCAATTGGGAGCATCTCTTCCAGTCGCATTCTAGTTGCGGCCTGGGATTGATGGGCATCCCTCAAAATGGTATCAGTTATCTTAACTTTCGCCATGACCATAACCTCCTTTAGTATTAT
The DNA here is from genome assembly GCA_012518535.1 of Clostridiales bacterium. Lineage (GTDB taxonomy): Bacteria > Bacillota > Clostridia > Caldicoprobacterales > UBA3941 > UBA3941. The sequence continues at coordinate 14,690 of JAAYRX010000005.1, forward strand.
TAGCCGAATAGGTTTAGGAAAACCCCGGCTGCGATTGCGGAACCTATTACCCCTGCGACGTTGGGCCCCATGGCATGCATAAGTAAAAAGTTTCCTGGATTCTCCTGCTGGCCAACTACCTGGGATACACGGGCTGCCATAGGTACTGCTGATACACCGGCAGAGCCTATCAAGGGATTAATCTTACCGCCTGATAGCTTACACATAACTTTCCCAAATAGGACGCCTCCTGCCGTTCCAAAGGCAAAGGCTAAAAGACCAAGTGCAATTATCTTCAGGGTATCAGGAGTAAGGAAGTTCTCAGCCTTCGCAGTAGCACCTACAGTTACACCCAAGAAAATAGTAATAATGTTAGTTAATTCGTTCTGTGCAGTTTTATTCAACCTGTCTACCACCATGCTCTCCCTGAAGAGATTTCCCAACATTAACATGCCCAATAATGGGGCTGCAGATGGGAGCAATAGAGATCCTAAAACAGTTACAATAATGGGGAAAACAATCTTTTCTAATTTAGATACAGGGCGCAGCTGTTCCATGACTATCTGTCTTTCTTCCTTTGTGGTTAAAGCCTTCATAATGGGAGGCTGTATGATTGGAACCAATGCCATATAGGAATATGCTGCTATAGCTATGGCTCCAAGATATTCCGGTGCCAGTTTAGTGGTAACATATATGGCGGTAGGTCCGTCTGCACCACCGATTATACCGATAGCAGCAGCTACATTAGCTGGAAATTTCAGTAGTATGGCCAATATAAAGGCAGCAAATATACCTAATTGCGCGGCTGCACCTAAAAGAAGGCTCTTTGGATTTGCTATTAGAGGCGCAAAATCAGTCATTGCACCAACGCCCATGAATATTAAGGGCGGATATATACCTAATTTTACTCCCATGTATAAGTAGTACAATAGCCCGCCAGGCTGGAAGTTATCTTCACCATAGACTCCTACAGGAGTATCATTTAGTCCTGCCAAAGGCAGGTTTGCCAGTAGCATTCCAAAGGCTATGGGTAAAAGGAGTAAAGGTTCATATTCCTTTTTTATGGCAAGGTATATGAGTACAAACGAAACTAAAAGCATCACACCTTGTTGCCATGACATCTGTGCAAAACCCGTGTCTGATAGAAATCCAGTTATTACCTCCATTAATGGTTTATCCATTAATTATCCCTCCTCGTTGCTATTTGGTGTTTCCTATTGGATGGCAATTAGAACATCTCCAGCATTTACGGATGCACCTTTTGCAACTTGGATAGAAACAACTTCACCATCTACAGGACTCATAATTTCATTTTCCATTTTCATGGCCTCTAAAATTGCCAGTACCTGACCTTTAGAAACCTTGTCACCGTTTTGTACCTTGATATCTAAAATAGTGCCTGGCATGGGTGCCTTTATGGTATCTGCGCCCTGTGGGACCGCACCCCCTACATTGGCTTTAGGTGCTTCTGTCTTCTGAAGAGCAGGTGAGGGGGCAACTGTTGGACTTACGACAGGAGCGTTATTAACAACCACAGGTCTGGTAGTTCCCTGACCAACCTCTTCGACCTCAACCTCATAGGATTTTCCATTTACATTTATAACAAATTTTCTCATGATAGTTTCCTCCTTAATATAGTGATTAAAATCGAGTTACAGCCTTCCTGCGATCTGTTGATTTCTGCCTACTCTATTCCATACCGGTGTGTTGGAAGATACCCTTCTTACGGATCTAACAATTATATCATGGGTGGAATAATTTAAGCTGGCAGCAACAGCGGCTGCGATTACAGCAACAATTTCCTCTTCATCATGAGTCGCATCAGGTACATTTAATGTAGCAGAACCATCCACGCTCACTTCGTGTTTTTTAAATTCCGTTTCGGAATGTTCATTTCCCTTACTAACGTTTTTTTTATTGGAGTTTAATACCTTATTGATTAATTCAATAACACATATTAAAGCGATTAAGGCAATGAAGACTGTCCCAATTCCCAGTACCATAACCTTAAGGCTCATTAAAAGCTGTTCGCCTAGCATGACAATCACCTCTTTCAGAGTGGATATTATACGGGGAAATTACCGTGTTTCTTTGGGGGCCTATTCTCCCTCTTGCTTTCCAGAATTTCTAATGCACTAATTAGTCTAGGCCTGGTAGCCTCCGGTTCGATTACATCATCAATATAGCCCCTGGATGCAGCAATATACGGATTAGCGAATTTATTTCTGTATTCTTCGATCTTTTCTTTTCTGGTTTCGATTGGATCTGCCGAATTCTCAATTTCTTTCCTGAATATTATATTCGCTGCCCCGTCAGGCCCCATTACAGCTATTTCCGCAGTAGGCCATGCATAAACCAGGTCAGCTCCCAGGTGCTTGCTGCTCATGGCAATATAAGCCCCGCCATATGCCTTCCTTAAAATTATGTTGATTTTGGGCACAGTTGCTTCGGAGTAAGCATAGAGTAACTTGGCTCCATGACGTATAACACCACCGTGCTCCTGGTCTACTCCGGGCAAATAACCAGGTACGTCAGTAAAAGTGATTATTGGTATATTGAAGGCATCACAAAAACGTATAAATCGTGAAGCTTTATCGGATGCATTGATATCCAGACAACCCGCCTTCTCCATAGGCTGGTTGGCTACAATACCTACAGACCTACCATTGAGTCGACCAAATCCTACGACAATATTGGCTGCATACAATGCTTGGACCTCCATAAAGTCTCCATTATCCAATACACTTGTAATGACTTCCTTAATATCATAGGATTTATTGGCACTATCCGGAATAATGGTATTTAATTCGGGGACTAACCGATTAAGATCATCTTGACAATCATAAAGGATTGTATCCTCCATATTGTTCTGGGGTAAAAAGCTTAATAGCCTTTTAATAGAATCAAAGCAGGAGTCTTCAGTTTCACTTAAAAAATGGGCTACACCGCTCATTTCATTATGTGTCAAAGCTCCACCCAATTCATCGGCAGTAATGGCTTCTCCTGTTACTGCCTCGACTACTTGGGGACCTGTAATAAACATCTTGCTTACGTTGTCTACCATAAAAATGAAATCCGTAAGAGCGGGAGAATATACTGCACCGCCTGCACAGGGTCCTAAAATAACTGAAATCTGGGGTACAACTCCTGACGCTAAAGTGTTTCTATAAAAGATATCGCCATAACCGCTTAAAGCATCTATGCCTTCCTGAATCCTGGCACCGCCTGAATCATTTATACATATGATTGGGCATCCCATTTTCATGGCCATATCCTGTATCTTTGTTATTTTTTTAGCATGCATCTCACCCAAAGAACCGCCAATTACTGTAAAATCCTGGGCATACAAGTAAACCGGTCTCCCATCAATGGTGGCGTAACCCGTTATCACACCGTCACCGGGAGCATTCACATTATCCATGCCAAAATCTACAGAACGATTCTTGACAAAAGCATCTATCTCGACAAAACTGCTTGGATCTACTAGTTTCTCAATTCTTTCACGAGCAGTTAACTTGCCGCTTTCATGCTGTTTCGCAACTCTGGTCGCTCCTCCACCTTGGCGAATGGCGGCTTTAAGATCTTGCATTTGCTGAATCCTATCTTCTACGCTCATTCATAACCCTCCATCAATATATATTGAAAGTGTATTTAGGCTTGTTAAGTCATTTTCAGCTACCAAAGCCTTTTTGCAATGTTGTTTTATGACATAAAAAAATTCCTATATCGTCATATATTTAACGCTGCAAAATAACACATTCTAACCTACGTTCATATATTCGACATACAATACCTTTTTTCCTTCTTTTTTTGAGTATATTTTAAAATTTTATATTTATAATAAGGATACCCTTCTTTTTTACAACAACACATTAAATTTCATTTTCTATAAGACTTTTTAAGCTCTTGATTTCACTTATGGATAGATGCCTCCATTCTCCTGATCTCAGGGAACCCAAAGAAATATTCCCGAGCCTCTCTCTCTTTAAATAAAGTACCGGATGTCCAATTACTTCAAACATCCTCCTTACCTGTCTATTTCTACCCTCACTGATAGTAACCCTATAGATGGAGTTTCTCCCCTCTATACCTAATTTACTAATTTTCGCCGGTTGTGTTACATGATCTCCTATGTCGACACCATTTCTTAAACTTTTTATGGACTCATATCCAGGATTTCCATCAACAAGGACATAATATTGCTTATCAATTTCATATCTAGGATGGGTCAAACAGTAAGCTAGTTCTCCATCATTGGTAAGTATAAGTAAACCTTCGGACTCATAGTCCAACCGGCCAACGGGATAAATTCTGCTTCCAATATCGCCGATTAGATCAAGCACAGTAGGGCGTCCCTGAGGGTCAGATACGCTGGTTATGTACCCGGCAGGTTTGTTCAATTTAATATATATACCTTCAGTCTCCGGAGTTATAATTCTGCCGTCAACTCTTACAAGGTCCACCTGTGGGTTTATTTTTATTCCCATTGCACTGACTATTTTCCCATTTACAGAGACCCTACCCTGAGCTATTATTTTTTCGCTGTTCCGCCTTGAGGCTACTCCACACCGGGCTATATATTTTTGTAGCCGCTCCTTCAACTATAATACACCCCACATAGTATTCTAGACAACACTGATCTAAAAACTCTATCCTACAAAACAAGTTGAACCTTTCGAAGAAAGTTCAACTTGTTTTGCAGAAACCTCAAAAATGAAGATATCTCAGTGTTGTTCCCATTAGACAGTATATAATAATTTAGAGAAAGTTGCCAGCAAAACACAGAGATATTTTAAGTGTTTTAAACCCAAATAATTGTTTCCTTTTTAAAATAAGGCAACCAAGGTTGCCTTATTGCGTGAAATCCTGTGTAATTTTAGTACTCTGATTTTTTATGCTACCTTTCTCCACGAGTCCTTGTATCTGTTCCACTATTTGAGGCACTAGCTCAACCATCCTATCTACGGTAGTATTGAAGTTTACAGGTAGTAATTTTATCTTATCCTGTCCAACTACCAAAAAGGCTATAGGGTTCACTGAAACTCCTGCACCGGTTCCCCCGGCGAACGGCATGGAGTCAGCCAGGTGTCCAACTTCATCATCTGCAGCCTTTTTCTTCTTACCCTGGAGTGCTTCTTCTTTATATTCTCCTCCCCCTGCTACAAAACCAAAGGATACCCTGGAAACAGGAATTATCACAGTACCTTCAGAGGTTTCTACTGCATCCCCCACAATGGTATTTACATCAATCATTTCCTTTATATTTTCCATAGTGGTCGTCATTATATTTTCAATTGGATGTCCTTCCACTGATTTCACCACCTTTTATGTTGTAAATTAGCATCCTAATTTTCGTAATAATAATATAGCCCAATTTTATGTTGATTATGCAATTCAACTCCATATTGAATTTCCTTCCCTTATAATAGGGTACCAGTATAATGCCACTGTCATTTACACTCCAGTTGCTCTTCAAAAACCCACTTAAGGACGTAAATAAAGTCAATGTTAATCCGGATACAAGTGCGGTTTGGGCGGCATTATTAAGACCAATTAGCATATACAAGTTCATATTGTCAATTCTGATCTTAGAAATTAAGTATTTTATTTGATCTGCGTATTTTATATTTGCTTTATAATAACTAGTTATAAAATGTACTATGTCCTCAATCATGGCTCGCCGTTCCAGATTAGAATTGGTTTTTTTTATAATTAATGATGGAGCATTTTCTTTCTCAGGTAAGGAAAGCGTAAAATTAAACCTATGACGGATCACCAAGCTCCGAAAAAGGCGTACAATAAAGTATGCATGGTTGTCCTTATTATCGAACTTTACTCTGATTTCAAATTGAAGGTTGGAAAACAGGGATACCGCCATTATAACCACTACAACCACAAGGATACATATCAATCCGAACACCCCATAATATTCCAATTAGACATCCAAAACAATTGCTATTACAATTACAGCACATGGATTACAACAGTGCGGGTTTCTATATCTAAACCTTTACAATTGCTATTTTTTCACAATTAGTAAAAAAAATACATGGGTTATGTCTTTGACAGGGGCTACTCCGTCAATGGAGGAAGATCATCCAAGGATGTAAGGCCGAAAACTTTAAGGAAGGTGTCAGTTGTTCCATATAAAATGGGTTTGCCTGGGGCATCCATTTTACCGACTTCCTTGATTAGACCTCTATCATTAAGAACGCCTAGTGTGTATTCACATTTTACACCTCGGATTGATTCTATATCTATTCTGGTTATTGGCTGTTTATATGCGATAATAGACAGGGTTTCCAGCATGGCTTGGGACAGACTTTGTTTTTTATCTATTCCAAAGTATCTGTCTATGTAATCTCCGTATTCGGGACGAGTTGCTAATTGGTAACGATCATTCATCTTGATTATCTGTAACCCTCCTCTGCGGGAGTTAAAACTTTCGACCAGTTTTTCCATGAGTTCTTCTATTTCAGATTTATCCATATCAAAAAAATCCGCCATTTTTCTAAGGGAAACAGATTCCCCTGAAACGAATAAAATAGATTCAATCAACCCCATTATTTTATTTTCGTCCATATTTTTTATACAGCTCCCTTGATAATAATATCTCCGAATTGCTTATTCTGGTATATTGATATCTGATTATCCTTAAGCATCTCCAACAAGGCCAAGAAGGTTATGATAATATTGGAACGTTCATTATTATCCCTAAACAAATCTGTGAATTTACATTCAGATGTAATAGAAAGCAGTTTTCTCAATTCTTTTATCCTTTGTTGGACTGTTACTGCCTGTCTGCGTATGGGATATATCCTCTCTCTGGAAACAGTAGCCTTATTGTTTCTCAATAATCCTTTGAGTACAGTTAATAGATCATGGGGATTTCCTTCTATTATGGCTTTATTTTTCTCTTCAAATTCATCTATTAATTCATCAGGCAATTTATAGTATATATTGGAATACCTCTCCTCTCTTTCCTTCAATTTTTGGCTCATCTCTTTATACTTTTTATATTCTTCCAATCTCTTACGAAGTTCCTGTTCAAGGTCTTCATCATTCTCTTCCACATCTTCAGGGCCGGGTAATAATGCCCTTGATTTAATTAAAAGCAGGGTAGACGCCATAACCAAAAATTCACTTGCTATCTCCACATCAAAATCTCTCATCCTGTCCAAGTATTTTAAATATTGTTCAGTGATAGTTGCCATTGAAACATCTGCAATTTCAATCTTGGATTTTTGGACTAGGTGTAATAATAGGTCCAGCGGCCCTTCAAATAGGTCAAGCTTAATGCAATAATCCATAAAAACCTCCTAGTTTAAGGTCCTCAAAATAAACCCAATAATTTTGCCGTTGAACTGTTAAGAAATCTATAGACATAATGGGAGGGTGCATTAACGATATAACTGAAAATATTTAGCATGATCATCACAAAAAGAATTATAAGACTATACCTTTCCAAGACCCAAAAAAACTTAATATTGCCTTTGAAAAAAAATGCTTTAACTACCTTGTAACCATCAAAAGGGGGTATTGGAATCATGTTGAGGAAGGAAAAAACCACATTTAGAAAAGCTATCCTCTCCATTATCCTGATTAAAATAGCAGAAGCCGTGCCGAGACCATGGTTAGGATAGAATAGGGGGAGAAGCCTAAATAACTGGATAAGGATTACTGTAAAGAACGCCAATATTAAATTGGATATGGGACCTGCCATTGATACAAGAATATCACCCCACTTTCGATTCTTGAAGTTGGAGGGATTAACCTGTACCGGTTTAGCCCAACCGAAACCAAAAAACAAAAACATAATAAGGCCTATCCAATCTACATGTGCCAACGGATCAAGTGTCAGCCGTCCCTGTAATTTTGGAGTATGATCCCCCATGCGGTATGCAGTAAAGGCATGAGCAAACTCATGTACTGAAAAAGCCAAAAAAACCGCCGGCAGGCTGTATAAGATATTCATCAGGTCCAATCTACCAAACAAAGAGTATCCCCCATTTCAACACGAGCCTATAAATCCATAACGCCAAGCTTTATTTGTTTTTCCTATTATAACACAAAAAGTGTGCCTGGGCACACTTTTTCAATCTAATTAGGCTAGCTACTTGTCATCCGTTTTGTCAGTTTTATTGTCTGTAGCTGATGACCAATTCAAAATGATTCGTACAAAATAATCGTAAATGTTAGCTACTTCTATATCCCTATCCGCCAGAATATCTACTGAATCTAATTCTTTACCGTCCTTTTTAACTAAGACAGAACCTATTACATCCCCCCTTTTTATAGGTGCTTTTATAGGTTCTTCTATAATATTCACAAGTTCGTAGTCCTCCGATTCTCCCTTTTTCTGTAGCAGAGACAGATCTTCTGAAGCTAGCCCCGACAATACCATTTCTTTACCACCAATAATGTCAATATGCTCTTTAACTAAGGTATCCTTCCTTATGATTGGTATTGCCTCGTAATTGGCAAAACCATAATCCATAAGTTTGGATGCCTCGTTAAACCTGGTCTTTGATGTAGGGGCTGCCAATATAATGGATATTAACCGCAAATTCCCTCTTTTTGCGGTTGCTGTAAGGCAATACTTTGCCTTACTCGTGGAACCGGTCTTTATACCGTCACATCCGTCATAAAAGCGAACCAACCGATTGGTATTGGTGAGCTCTGTATTATTCTTCGCTTCCTCTAAATTATCCAACCAAATAGTACTCCACTTGAAGAATATAGGGTGCTTAAGAAGTTCTCTTGACATTATTGAAATATCATAAACTGTAGAATAGTTGCCCTCATCTGATAGTCCTGTGCAGTCGGAGAATCGGGTGTTTTTCATTCCTAATTCTTTCGCTCTCTCGTTCATACTGCTTACAAAGGTTTCCTCTGTGCCGGAAATTTTCTCGGCTATAGCGACACTGGCATCGTTGCCGGATGACACAACTACCGCCTTAAGTATGGCGGAAACTGGCAGTTTCTCTCCACCTTCTAAAAACACCTGGGATCCACCCATACTAGCTGCATACTCACTCACTGTAACTTCTTCATCCAGTCCAATCCTTCCATCCTCTATCGCCTCTAGTGCCAGAAGGGTGGTCATAACCTTAGTTATGCTGGCAATAGGTAGCTTCTCATGGGGGTTTTTCTCGAATAAAATAGTCCCTGTTTCATAATCCATCAATAAAGCTGAAGGGGATTCTATCTCGAAAGGTAAACCCTGGGAAAGGATACTAAGCGGGAAAAACAATAGTATAAAGAAGCAAAGTAAAAACGCTACTACTTTGTTTGAGATTCTTTTCAACCTGATCCCTCCTAAATATGTATGCATAGAAAAAATCTAATCCAGTAATTAGTATTAGATTTTCCATTTAGCTTGTATGTTATTCAATTCATGTCGATCAGGTCAATGGAACAGCATAAAGCTGCATATAAGCCAATTGTTTTTAGAATCATCCACAATCATAAGGATAAAGTATATTGATCTAAATGTTATCCCTTATTTGGGCGTACATTTGCGTAGTTGACAAATCTGAATGTCCTAGTATTTCTTGAAGAGCTTGGATATCAGTACCTTTGTTTAATAGATGAATTGCAAAGGAATGTCTAAGGGTATGCGGAGTAATATCCTTATTAATGTTAGCCTTTTGCGTGTAGTACTTCACAATTTTCCAAAACCCCTGCCTGGTCATCCTCCTGCCATGGAAATTAACAAATAACGCTTTTTCCTCTTTATTACGGACGAGTTTAACCCGACTGTCTTTTAAATAATTCTGTAAATAAGGAATGGCCCTTTTTTCTATATTCGTGGTTCTTACCTTACTGGAACTGCGGCATACTATAGTCGCTCCATTGATATCTACATCCTCCAAATTAAGACCAATGAGTTCTGACACCCTAATACCTGTACCGTACAGAAGTTCCAACATGGCCTTGTCTCTAATTGACTTATGATCCTTTCCGGATGGCTGGTCCATCAATTTACTAATCTCCTCGAGAGTTAGTATGCTGGGAAGTTTACGCTTGTTTTTGGGTGTTTCCAAATTCTCTGTGGGGTCTGAGGAGATTTCGTTTATGCTGACCAAAAACTTATAAAAACTCCTTATGGAGGATAACTTCCTTAAAATAGTAGCCGAAGATATTCCCTCATCCTGCAGGGAATTGATATAAGCTTGTACTATGGATTGATCTGCGGCATTAATACTAACCTCCGTGTTGAGGACATAGGCTTTATATTGCTTGATATCTCTCATATAACACTCAAGAGTATTTACTGATACTGATTTTTCGTTCATTAAGTGGGATTTGTATAGTCCTAATATATCCTTCATAAACCTAAACTCCCCAATATTATGAAATGTGTAGCCTGGTACAGCATGTATAACTTATTCAACAAAAATTACTAAATTCCTCCTTTTTACCAATACTATTTGTTTATGCTGAAAACCTAATGAAGTAATCAGCTAATTGAAGATCCAAATAAACAAAGGAAAAAGTAATGGTGAAACGAAAGTCTCAATAAGGATCCCGATCAAGAGAAAGAAAAAAACCAAGACTTGCTTTGTAGTATAGATACCCAGGTTCTTATGTCTTTTGATCTTTAAATAAGCAATCCCCCCCTTACCTATACCAACAGTTGAGAATAATAAAGCAATGATAGCCATGCCTATGTAGCATGGTACATATATGATAGATTGTGGTAGAATACAGAGGAAAGAAAACAAGATACCTCCAAACCTATAGTATTCTACCATAAATCCAATGGTAAAACCAAAATAGAATCCCCTAATACCGATAAGCGCCAAGACTAAGGGAGCACCCCATATAAACAATCCAAAAACCCAAATAAGAAATGCAGTAACAAAATGCTGCCACAGTGATTGCCTAAAAATAGCCCAATGGTTTATTGGTAGATTCTGTTGGCTGGAGAAAAATTCCTGGAGGAATTTATTAAGATAGGTTTTCTGCTGAGAAGGTAATGAAATTACGGTAAAGGCACCAGCCATAATACCAGTGATTAATATAAATATCGTCAAAAGGTAGGCTATGGAATTGTTTTTTACATGTAATACCCATGCCCTCTTTAGTTCATCAAACAACAGCTGATCCCCCCTTTGACTGAGGTCCTATTCCAGCGTGACGCATACTTATAATGATAGGTATGCTTGTATAAAAAAGAATATGACCTGGGGTTGAGCGATATACTGGATTTATAATTAAATGAAGGTTAAAGTCTGGTTAAGCCGTATTCAACAATTGCACCTAATCCATGAAAAAATTCTCTTTCTTCATCCAGCCCTCTACCCATGGTCGTGGGATCTAATTTGTATCTTGATAAAGAATTAACTATATTTTTACCACTCCTAATATGTACAGGATGTTTAACCAGGAGCCCCGAGAGTCGTAGTTGTGTCATTACATACTTGAGTTTATTGATATCCATTATAGGGAGGATTATGGGTATGGAGCCACGAACAATCTTTTGCAGGACAGTAATGAAATGATGGCTAATACCCCTATGTCTGATCCGTGCGTCTCTAAATGAAATCCTGGGGACGTAGAAAGCATTTGCACCTCTACCATGGCAGAATTCCAGATAGAATCCCAGTTCCAAACCGCTAAAGCCAAAAGGGGTACCCGTTCCCATAATACCGGGCCCCATAGTGATTATGATAACGTCCATATTAAGGATGTTTGCTAGGAGTTGTAAAGCAGTATAAATATTTACGCATTCATAATCCCCACCAAAGGCGTTTCCAATGGTTACGGATTTATCCAACAGACCTTTATCCTTTAAGATTTCTATGTTTCTGCTCATCCCTATGGGAAGTGCACCATGATCAGAAACGATACAACCAACCCTTATTTCCCCTTCAGTACAATATTTTAGATGCGCACATAGGGGTACAAGCATGCTATGGAGTTCACCGACAAGAAGGAGCTTCCCCCCCAAATCTAGGTCTCGGAAGAAGAATCCATGGAGTTCGCTTGCCTCTTCCTCAGCGAACAGAACATTAATTTGGTTTGGTGTATATTTTAACTTCATACCGTGGCCAGTATCCAATAGTTCCCGATCACCTGAACTAGAATTGCCCATAATAAAATGATACCCCCCTGTGCCAAGGTTTAAGCTACAGGCTGTCGTGTTAACCAATACAACATCCCCTGCTCTTATCTCTCCCATCATTTGTATGTAATTCATAGCCTTTTTACAAGGATGCTCAATTTCAAGGGTAACTTCTTGTAGCACCTTGTTGCTTCTCTCTACTTTCACAACAACCGCTTTTTTAATTTCTAACATATGAATACTATGACCTTCCCTCCTTTAGTTGACCTAAGCTATCCATCCGTTTAAGTATCGAACTGGAATCTATGATCTCGGAAATAGATCTAAATTCTGCTATAAAATGCAGTATGAGCAGTATTCCATAAAGTCCAAATTTAGTCCAAGGTCTTCCTACATTAAGGATATACAAGCCAAGTACCCCTCCTAAAAGGTTCGAACCCGTATCACCCAACATACACCTCTCATTCATCTCATCCTTGATATAGATACTTAGCCCGCTAAATATGGGCAAAATTATCCATAAACTTCTAAAATTCGAAAACAGAGAGATAAACAGCACAAGAACCGTAAAGCCCTTGATTGCTCTGCCCGGGCGTAAGTCAAGTAAGTTAATGAAGTTTACACATAGACAGAACAATGTGGAATGAAAAGCAATGTCCAATAAGCTTGTATAATAAGTCTTTGATATTATGAACCCTATTAT
>JAAYRX010000176.1 GCA_012518535.1 Clostridiales bacterium
AACACTTCAAGGGAGGGAGATGAATATACGGATTTCGTCGGTAATTATTTTGTAGGACATCCTCCCAGATGTGATATGGACGTAAATATAATCCAAGGACATCCAATCGTAGAAGGAGTAGAGGACTTCACCATTAGGGATGAACACTACAATATACATGTGACTGCCGATGATATAACCAAGCTTTTTACAACTTCATCGGAAACGGGAGGCTGCCAGGTGGGTGGATATACCCGTGAGATAGGTAACGGGCGGCTTTGTGTATTGACACCGGGCCATATTTTGGGTGTCTGGAGACATGATGAATTTAGGAAGCTATTCCTTAATGCTGTTCGGTGGTGTGGGAAGAAAATATGATGGTAATGGAAATACAGAAAATGCCTGCTATAATTTAATAGCAGGCATTTTAGACAGTAGGCCAAGTAGTAATTTTTATTTTACTATTGATTTCCAGACATTTATCAACTAAACTAGACATTGAGCCCCCTTTTTATTTGGCATTTGCTAATAAGTTATACTATGGCAGGGCGGGTCATTTTAGCCATAAAGAATTTCATCTTTTGTGGTAGACAGCATTTTTTAAAATCCATTATCTAAGGATTCAGGGAAATATCAAATAAACCCTGGAGACGATTCGAACAAACATTATCTGGTAGAAGTGATCTCACCTTGTTTTAATAGATTATAATATTTCATTTGATTTCTGTTAACCCCTACATTAGACCGTGATATTACTGGCATAGGATACCTGGGCAACCAGGCGCAATTGTCATTGGAGCACACCAATGAATTAGTTTTAAATGTATAGTTAAAGAAAAAAATCGACGAAATGAATGTAGTATTGAGAATGCTCATATAAGAAAATAAGGAGGTATAAGTATGGGAAGATATAGGTACGGGCTAGAGCTGTATTCTGTGAAAAACGAACTGGAAAAAGACATGCCTGCCACGCTGCAACGGGTCAAGGATATGGGATACGAGGCAGTGGAGTTTTTTGGGGCATTTAGGTATCCTGCAAAGGAGGTTAAACAAGCCTTGGATGATGCCGAATTAGTCTGTTGCGGTTGGCATACACCCTGGCAATATGTATTGGATGATGCATTAAATAACACCATTGAATATTTTCACGTTATCGAGAATCCCTATGTAATAATACCCGGCTTACCCAGGGAGATGACAGGATCCTATGAGCAATGGCTCCAAAATGCTCAGCTATTCAATGCTGTAGCCCGGAAATTATCGGATCATGGATTGCGCCTTGGATATCATAACCACGCAGGAGAACTTCGTCCTTTTGAAGACAGGGATGAATGTCCCTTTACTGTCTTATTTGATAATACGGATCCTTCAATCATTGTACAAATGGATAATGGGCATGTACTAAATGGCAGGGGTATCGACATGCTGACACTATTAAAGCGATATCCCGGTCGCTACACGACTGTACATTTAAAACCCTATAGTTTGCAAAAGGGCTCGGAAAACCCACATGATGGATATTTAACTATGATTGGCGAAGACGATGTACCTTGGTCTCAGTTTATGACCATGTGCCGTGAAACAGGCGGTACAAAATGGTATATCGTCGAATACGAGAGCATTGAACTTTATCCGGAATTTGAGGGCGTAGAAAAGTGCCTTCAGGCTCTTAAAAAGATGGAAGCCGAAGGTAAATTCTAAAGCATCCATATATTAATCTAGGTAACTGTTTACAGCGTCTGAATCCCAGCTTTGGGTATTTGGCGTTAAATGTATAGAGAGAAAGGAGCGGTAAAGCATGAAGAAGGTAGGGTTTATCGATTATTTTCTCGATGAATGGCATGCTAACAACTATCCTGATATGATAAAGAATGCCAGTAAGGGAGAAATGATAGTTACGCACGCCTATGGTAAAGTAGATGTGCCGGGAAAGAGGGATAACAAGACCTGGTGTAGTGAAATGGGTATAATCCATTGTAAAACTATTGAACAAGTGGTGGAAGAAACCGACTACATAATAGTTCTGTCACCTGACAACCCTGAAATGCATGAGGAACTATGCCAAATTCCTCTAAAGTCGGGTAAGCCCGTTTATGTCGATAAGACCTTTGCTCCAACAAAGCAGATAGCGATAGGACTCTTTGATTTGGCAAAGGAACATAGCACCCCTTTGTTTTCGTCATCAGCGCTTAGGTATTCCAGAGAGGTTATGGAACTGGAAAAAGGGGATATTGATTTCATTACAAGTGTCGGACCCGGTGAGATGGAGAACTACCTAATCCACCAGGTTGAACCCATGGTTATGCTGATGGACAGTCCGGCTATAAGACTTATGTATACCGGGACATCCCAGACTCCTTGCTTGGTAATAGACTTTGATAATGATAAACGGGGCGTAATATCAATATTAGTAGAAGATTGCAGTTTTTCATCCTTTATTAGATATAAGAGTGGTGAAGTTGCCGTAATACCCGAGGCTACAGGATTCTTTGACAGATTTATCATCGATATGGTGGAATTCTTTAGGACGGGAAAAAGCAAAGTCCCTGATACACAAACCATTGAGATCATAAACATAATTGATAAAGCTGGTTTTGCTCGGGAACATTCTGATACCTGGATCGATTTAAAATAACATTAAGAATATATTTTTAAGGGGGATATGAAACATGGGAAAAATTAAAGTAGCAGTAATAGGGTGCGGTACTATTGCAAACAGTGCCCATATACCATCGTACTTGGCCAATGGACAAGTGGAGATAAAGTATTTTTGCGACATAATACCGGAGAGGGCCCAGGCAGCAGTTGAGAAATATGGCTGCGGTATAGCTGTCCAGGATTATCGGGATATATTGGACGATGAAGAAGTTACTGCAGTATCCGTCTGTACCCCAAACAATGTACACGCAGATATTTCCATAGATTTTATGCGGGCGGGTAAGCATGTACTTTGCGAGAAACCCGCTGCCAGAACATACGAGGAAGCCTTAAAAATGCAAAAGGTCCAGCATGAGACGGGGAAAATACTAAACATAGGGGTTGTAAATCGATTCAATGACGGTGTAAATAAAATTAAGAATATCATAGACAGCGGTGAATTAGGGGAGATCTATCACGTATATGCCAGTTTTAGAGCCCACCGCAGTATACCCGGCCTGGGTGGTGCATTTACGACAAAGGAAATAGCCGGTGGTGGAGCCTTAATTGACTGGGGTGTACATTTTCTTGATATCGTAATGTATTGCTGCCAGGATCCAAAACCCTTGACAGTAACAGGAGAAGCCTTTTCCAAGCTCGGCAGGGATATGAAGAATTATGTATATACAGATATGTGGGCCGGACCACCCCAGTACGATGGGACTTATGATGTGGAGGATTCCATTACGGGGCTGATAAGAACTGAAGGCCCGGTGATTACGGTAAATGGCGCATGGGCGCAAAACATCGGTGAAAATGAAATGTTCATAGACTTCATGGGCACTAAGGGTGGAATACGTTTGATGTACGGTGCGGACTTTAAACTATACACTACAAAGGGCGGGGCCTTGTTTGAATGTACGCCCAAGTATATATCAAGGGATCATTTCCAAAACGAGATCGACGCTTTTGTAAGATGCATACAAACCGGTGAAAAATTACCCTCACATATAGATACCGTAATAATTACGGCCCAGATTATGCAGGCATTATATGACTCGTCCGATCAGCATCAGGAGATCAGAGTGGGATAATGTCACTATAATACAAAAACTGATAATGGGAAGTAGGGACAGATGAAGTACTCGTCTGTCCCTGCTCGATTCCTACATATGGATATTGAAAAAGTAGCATATATTAGTGTATAATTCTGTTTAATCAATATCGTTCCAAGGGCTTCATATATTTACAGCACTGGCACGAGACTTTAAATATCCAAAGGGGATCGTTATGAATAAGGAGTATACAATATATATTTTGCTGACATATAGCGGGACATTACCTTCCAGGTTTATAAAGATGTATACCAGGGAGCCCTATTCCCATGTATCCATTGCATTTGACTCAGAATTGAAGGAGCTGTATAGTTTTGGAAGACTGAAACCGTCAAATCCCCTAATTGGAGGATTTGTCAGGGAGGATATTTTATATGGAACCTTTGGTAGATTTCCCGAGACCCAATGTGCCTTATATTCCGTCACCATTAATAGCTACCAATATTATAGATTGAGGATGGAGCTAAATAGATTTTTAACGGATGCAAAAAAATATGGATACAATTTTTTAGGGCTACTGGGCGTAATGTTGGGAATACCTGTTCAAAGGACATATAAATATTTTTGCTCACAATTTGTTGCTACCCTACTGGCAAATAGCGGGATAGACTTATTTGGTAAGCCTCCAGCTCTTGTTTCTCCAATGGATTTTAGAATGTGTAGCAAGTTGAATCTGTTATATGAGGGAAAACTAAGAGCATACGGCTTATTAGCGTCCTATAAGGATGTTATATCGTAAGCTTAACCGGCATTACACAGAGCGGGCAGACAGGACTAAATCCCTTATAATGGAGAAGGTGCCGGTTATATAAAGGATTAGCATATAGGTAAGGATACCCACCAGGGCAGATAAGGAAAGGGATGTGGCAGGGCTTGTTGTGCCATTAATAAGCCATATATATGCAAGTTTGGATAAAGAGATGGTAAGCAGGGATGCGAGCATAGGCTTTAAAAACCATTCTGCCCAATCGATTGATATTTTAGCAGTTTTGCATACGGCAACAAATTGCATCAACAGGACCACAAGGCTTGAAAAGAAAAACCCTATAATGTATCCGTATATACGCAAGCCCGGATGCGCTACCAGAAAGTAAATACTCGTTAGTTCTATGGTTTCTCCAACAATTGAGAATGTGGCGGACTTATTTTGCTTACCCAGCCCATTTAAAACACCGCTTAGGGTGTGGTTTAATGCATTGACAGCTGAAAAATATGCCATAAGTTCCAGTATGCTACCAACCCCTTCTTGGTTATACAATAAGAGACCAATTGGATGGGCCAGGGCTGTCATGACGGCGCCAAAAGGCAATACGGCAACGGTAGTCATGAATATGGCCTTAGATATTTTAGAGCGTATTCTTTTCCAGTTGTTATGTGCTAAATCCTCTGACAGATTTGGGATTATAACAACGGTTAAGGGGCTTCCAAATGTAAAGGGTATAAACATGAGCGGGATCACCATACCGTTTAAGATCCCCAAAAGACTCATGGCCTGACTATGGGTGAGACCGGATTTAACCAATCTTTGGGGAATTAGAATAGAACCTATTGATGTGCTCAGGGAATAAACCAAGCGGATTAAAGTAACGGGACCGCTAATCCTTAGAATGTCTGTGATAAGGGAAGAAGATCCTGTTCTATTTCTGGATAACGGTATGGTCGTACGATATCTGTAGTAGCTATGGCTTAAGAGTAATAGAGATGATAATTCCCCTAAAACGATGGCCAGGGCTACAACTGTTACCTGGGCGGAGACTTCTAAATGTTTGGCTTTTTCAAGGAAATACAATGCCAATACTATGGTGATTATTTCCTCGACCAATTCGGATAGTGCAGGAGGATAGAAATTTTTAACGCCATAGAAATAGCCCTTGAAGACTGCACTTACTGACATCATTATTATTGCGGGATACAATGCAAGAAGAGGGCCGTAGGCGCGGGGCTCCTTTATAAGGTCGTAGGTAATGTAATCAATATTTAAGATTAAGAGCAAACATACAAATAAGGATAGCGATATGATTAACTCTAGGCTAGTAAGGAGAATTCTGCGTTCACCGTTGTAATCTCCTTTTGCCCTTTTCTTGGCTACCAGCCGGGATACAGCTATGGGAATACCTGCTGATATTAGTGCCAGGGAAGTAAATATGACAGGCATTACCAGCTGTAATACACCCATACCCTCAGATCCTATGCTTCTGCTCAGCAATACACGATACACAAATCCCAGTAGGCGTAGTAATATGTTTGAAAGGGTAAGGATGAAAGTACCCTTCATAATAGTATTTCTATCCATAAAATCATCCCTTCTGTATGTGAATATAGTATTCAAGGGTATGAGGAAATAGAAGTCCATAGATAAACCAGGATCCTAATGATTAGACAGTGCCGATTTGGGATAGCATTATTGATTTGTTTTTAGACATACAGTATATTACAATGGAGTGTGAAAACCTCAATCTAAGGGTAGCAAACGATGGCCCTAATTTATTGGAAATATTCTCAAAACCGTTATACAAGGTATGTGTGAAGCTTCCCGATTGGATGATGCGGGAGTAATAGTTGGAGGTTGTTCATGAAGTGGTATGCAATTTTTGTTGAGACTGGTCGTGAGGAAGAGGTACAAAAGTTTATTGAGCTTCTGTTTCCGGGTGAGGAGATTCGTACCTTGGTACCTAAAAGAAAACTGATAGAGCGAAAACAGGGAAAAACCTATGAAACCATAAAAAACTTAATACCGGGCTATGTTTTAACTCAAACAAAGATGAGCGTTGAGCTGTATTATGGGCTTAAGGCTCTTCCTGCGGTCTACAGGGTTTTGAAGGATGACAGCGAACCGATACCCATAGAGAAAGAGGAGATGGATATGATCCTTAACCTAACCCGGGATGGGGAGGTCATTGAGCTATCGGATATCTACAAGGAGGGGAATCATATCAGGGTTTTAAACGGCCCGCTTATGGGCATGGAAGGGATAATCGAGAAGTTCGATCATAGAAAGAAAAGAGTCAAGGTTCGCCTGGAGTTTTTGGGTGAATATAAAAGGGTAGACTTGGGTGCAAATATGGTTAGTCCGCAACGTTTTGGAAAGACAGACAATAACTAAAGGCCGGGAGCCTCCATTATGGCTCCGGCCTTTGTATTTAAAACGAAGTTTTTTCTTCAAGATATTTTTCTACCTCGTCGATGGGTAACCTGATCTGAACCATTGTATCCCTATCGCGAATAGTAACGCTATGATCCTCCAAGGTATCAAAATCGACGGTTATACAGTAAGGAGTACCTATCTCATCCTGGCGGCGATATCTCCTACCTATGCTGCCGGATTCATCATAATCCACCGGGAACTTTTTCGATAACCTGCTGTACACCTTTTGGGCCTGGTCCCTGAGCTTTTTAGATAGGGGCAATACAGCAGCCTTAAAGGGAGCAAGATAGGGATGCAACCTTAATACCGCCCTGGAATCCCCGCCTTCCAATTCCTCCTCATTATAGGCAGCGCATAGGAAGGTGAGAACCAACCTGTCTACACCTACTGAAGGTTCTACACAGTATGGGATATAACGCTCGTTGGTTTCAGGATCAATATAGGTGAAGTTTTCACCCGAGTGTTCACTATGTTGCTTTAAATCAAAATCGGTCCTGTTGGCTATGCCCCAAAGCTCTCCCCAACCAAAAGGAAACAGATATTCAAAGTCCGTGGTGGCTTTACTGTAATGGGACAATTCCTCCTGGCTATGATCTCTGGTTCGCAGCTTTTCTTCCGGGACACCCAGGTTCAGAAGCCAATTCCTGCAATAATCCCTCCAGTAATGGAACCATTCCATATCCTCACCTGGTTTACAAAAGAATTCCAGTTCTGCCTGTTCAAACTCTCTGGTTCTGAAGATAAAATTGCCGGGGGTGATTTCGTTCCTAAAGGATTTTCCAATCTGTCCTATGCCAAAGGGTATCTTTTTGCGGGATGTCCGAAGTACATTCCTAAAATTAACGAAGATACCCTGAGCTGTTTCAGGCCTTAGATATAGCTCGGATTGGGAATCCTCGGTAACCCCTTGGAAGGTTTTGAACATTAGGTTAAAATATCTTACATCGGTAAAGTTATGTTTACCGCATTGAGGACAAGGCACATCATTATCCCGAACATAGTTTTCCAGCATCTTGTCGTCCCATCCGTCTATCTGTGGATTATCGATGCCCTGGCCCTTCATAAAATCTTCCACCAAAGTATCAGCCCTGAACCGGGATTTGCATTCCCTGCAATCCATCAATGGATCGGCGAACCCGCCAACATGGCCGGAAACTACCCAGGTTTTTGGGTTCATGAGTATAGCCGCATCCATACCCACGTTGTATGGGCTTTCCTGGATAAACTTTTTCCACCATGCTCTTTTCACATTATTCTTTAATTCTACACCCAGGGGTCCATAATCCCAAGTGTTGGCCAGCCCACCGTAGATTTCAGACCCCGGATAGATATATCCCCGCCCTTTGCATAGAGCGACGATTTTTTCCATATTGACTTCTGTTGCCAATTTACATACCTCCCAAAATCAAAATAAAAAGCCTTCCATCCCATAAGGGACGAAAGGCATAGCTTCCGCGGTTCCACCCTTTTTGATCTATATAGATAGATCCTCTCATAAAAGAAAAGCTCCAAGACGCCCTTCGTTGAACCATAACCTCGGGCTTCCACCATTCCCGAGTCGCTTAGGTCAGGGGATTCAACTACTCCTTCTCATCATCGCAATGCTTACATCTATATTACCAAAGGCGAGGGAAATGTCAAGAAAAAAGTTTTTTCTGATAAAGTGGAAAAATCATGAGGTATAATATAGAATATACATGAGGTTTACCTATTATGGAAGCTTACCTGATGTGACAGCTAAAATAAACTAGGAGGTGTCGTTATGAAGTTTGGTGTGAGTTCCTACAGTTTAATCAACCTGGTACGCAGTGGACAGATCAAGCAGTTGGATGTTATTTACATAGTCAAAGAGATGGGATGTGACCTCATTGAATTTGTACCCTTTATATTGGAAGAGGGCGAAACCAATGAGGATTTTGCCATCCGGGCCAGGGAAGAATGCTTGAAGGTGGGTTTAGAGATAGGAAGCTATACGGTAGGCGCAGATTTTATTAATGGTTCGGATGGGGACTTGGATGCAGAGATTCAAAGGGTCAAGGGCGAAGTTGACATCGCAAGGCTTCTGGGAGCTAAAACCATGAGACATGATGCGACCATTGGTTTTCCCAAGGAACACAAGGGACCAAGGGATTTTGATGCGGCTCTTCCAAGGTTGATAGAGGGTTGTAGGGCTGTTACGGAATATGCCCAGCAATTCGGCATCAAAACCATGATAGAAAATCATGGGTTTTTTTGCCAGGACAGTGATAGAGTAGAAAAACTGATTAACGGTGTAAACCATCCCAACTTCGGACTCCTATTGGACATGGGCAATTTTGTCTGTGTTGATGAAAGTCCGGAGATTGCAATGGGTAAGCTAATACCTTATGCCTTCCATGTCCATGCCAAGGATTTTCATATAAAATCAGGAATACATCCAGATCCGGGCAAGGGTTGGTTTAGGTCCAGGGCTGGAAATTATCTAAGGGGTGCCATAATTGGGCACGGTGATGTAGCCATCCCACAATGTCTCAGAATAATCAAAGATGCGGGCTATGAAGGTGCATTATCTATTGAATTTGAGGGGTTGGAGAATCCAAGGATGGGTGTGGAGATAGGGCTTGAGAACCTGCGTAGATACTTGAAGCTCCTCTGATATCATAATTGGGTAATCCGTTTAATATCGGCCGGACTTAAGTGAATCATTCCTGCCAGAGTCATGATCTTTTTAGGAGTAGACAGATGAAACCGATAATTAAGAAAATTCGTAATGAGAATAATGATTTTCAACGGATTGAGGTAGTAAAAAGGAATAGGGAAAAGAGAAACAGATACAGGCAATGCTTTGTTGAAGGCGTAAAATCTATCAACTTTGCCATAGAAAATAATTGGAAAATTGAGGCTTTTGCATACTCCAGGGAAGCACCCTTATCCAATTGGGCAAAGGATGTGCTGGCAAATTCTATGGCTAAAACCCATTTTGAACTGCCGCTTAGCCTTATGGAGAAACTCAGCGACAAGGAAGAAGATTCGTCAGAACTTATTGCCATTGTTTCCATTCCCGATGATGATATATCCAGGATAAAGATAGGGAACGATAGCCTGATTGTGGTCGTTGACAGGCCTTCCAGCTATGGGAACCTTGGAACGATTATACGTTCATGTGATGCATTAAGAGTTGATGGGATCGTTATTACGGGACATGCCGTTGATATATATGATACCAGGACCATAAGGGCCAGCATGGGTACTCTATTCACGGTACCCGTAGTCAGATTGCAATCCCATAGACAGCTCTTGCACTGGTTTAATGATATTAGACAAAACCATAAGGATTTTAAAATAGTTGGTTCATCAGCCAGTGGTGATGCGCTTATTATGGATGTGGATCTGGCGACAAGACCTATGGCCTTGGTCATAGGCAATGAAACCCATGGACTCAGCTACAGTTACAAGCAGCTATGTGACCTTCTTGTCAGGATACCTATGCATGGGCACATTACTTCGCTTAACGTAGCCTGTGCTACATCCATAATGCTCTATGAGTTGGAAAGACAGAGGATAGCAACCAGAGACTGAATCTTTAACAGGGGCGACCTTAAAGGTCGCCTTTATTATTTGAAAAAAGGACGGCCATGTCAGTCATATTTCTCCATTGTCTCCCTATATATTTACTAGAATGCTATATTGATAAAGGCTGGGCAGGATCTGTTTATGGAAAACTGATTCTGGAAATGCGTACGCCATAAGAAAATGCTTCGATCCAGAGCATCATTATAAAATGCATCGCTAAAAAATAAATACTATGGGAAGTGGTGGGGGTTTTGGAACGGATTAGAATAAACCAAAAATCGAATTTAATCTATAACCTTGTTGTTATCTTGCTAGTAGTTGGGATTGTTTTTTTCAGTTACCGTCTCCTGTTCAACCACATGATCCCCTCCTATAGAAATGGCAATTCCTTCAGCGTGTATGAGAATAACCAGGAGGAAAGCAAAGTTGGTATATCCGGCGAAAAAAGTGATTTTTTCTCAGATATATGGATTCGGATAAGAGAGATAAACTTAACCGACCCGGCTTTTATACTATCCTCTCATATGCCTTATCTAAGTGCTCCATATACCGAAAATGAGCCTGTAGATATTGAGGTTGGAGATGAGTCCATTGTTGCCGTTACTGCTACCCCGGAAGAGGAGATTTCGCGCCAAGGTCAGCGACCATCCAGTGACGATCTTGAACGATATGAAGAGGCCGTGGGGGAAGTTTCCGAAGATATACAAATTCAAGTAAAAAAAATCAGTGATGATCTTCCACCCATTACCCTGCAGGGTAGTGGACCACAGATCCTGATTTATCATACCCATTCAAGAGAAGCATACAGGCAGGATCCTGACAACCCATATAAGGATATAGCCGTCTTTAGGAGTAATGATTTGAGCCATACAGTTGTAGGAGTAGGGGAGGAGTTAGCTAAAGAGCTCCAGAGACGGAATATCCAGGCATTACATGATCGTACGGATCATGAGGTTTATCCTTGGAAATCGGGGCTGTATCCCCGATCTTTGGAGACTATTAGAAAAAGACAAAAGGAGCACAAATCCCTGAAGATCTTTTTGGATATTCACCGCAATTATAATGAAAAACTCAAGGATTCGGATAAGGAAGTAGTTGTAATAAATGGTGAAAGAGTAGCTAAATTTTTTATACTTATAGGTACTGCCCAGGGCGTAAGTGGTGGTTTTAGCGAGAAGCCAAATTGGAGGGAGAATTATCAATTTGCCCTAAAGATAACCAATAAGGCCAACGAAAAATATCCGGGGTTGGCAAATAATGTAATGTTAAAGACGGGACGATATAATCAGCACATATCAAATAGAGCCATATTGATTGAAATAGGAAACCATATGACTACCTTTGCCGAAGCCAAGCGTAGTGCCAGGTATATAGCTGAAATACTGAGTGATATAATCGAAAAATAGACTTTTAAGGAATCCGATACAATTTACCATCATTGACAATGTTTTACACTTATGATAATATCAACATGGAAGGCATTTCATGGGGGTCCATGGGATGCCTTATTTCACATCTTATGATATACACGGTACCGTGTTTAGTATATGCGTTTTTATAGTGGGGAAGAGACATTTCCCGTACAGGCGAGGGCAGTAACATTTTCTGCCCTGTTGAAGCCCTGGGTATGGTAATTATTGAGTTTGTTTTCCAATATTGTAAGGAGGATTATAATGCAGGAGAATCGTCATCAAGATAATATTACTATTTTTTTGACAAAACACTTAAAAGAAATAACGAGTATCAGAAATCATATTTTAAAGGAATTTTATGGGGAGCACACCAGGGAAAGGGATACTTTTAAGAACATGATCGATCAGTACATGGATTACTTAAGGACCTTCGCCGATAACAGTTACGATGTTTACAAAGATCAGCGTTGGCCCCTAATCCTAATAGGGAGCATTGCAGAGGTCCAGGATCTGGATTATAATGAAATAGAAAGATTAAAGATAGTACCCCCATTTTACGACAAAGGTGGCGAAAGATTTGATTGCGCCTCCTGCCTATCGCCAGTAGGCCATGCCTTGTTGTTTAAAAGGGTAGGAGACAGAATTGCCGTAAATACCCCTTTGGGCAATTGTAGATTTATGGTAAGATCTATTGAGCTACCCACTATCTAGTCGATAATCCCAATTGATAAGTGTTCCTTTTTAGGAAATTATGTATTATAATTATAAGATATAAAACATATGATCAGTATAAATATAAATTTGTAAGGTGGCTGGTGGCGTGAATTATGAATTTTCGGATTTAGTGGATATCGACAAATTTCAAGGGCTCTTTGATAGCATATACGAGGTAACAGGTATAGCGGCCGGAATTGCCAGTGTTGATGGTAGCATCATAACAAAAACTGGCGAGTTTGATCTTTGTACAGAATTTCACAGAGGTATGCCTTATATAGCCACCAGGTGTATTGAATCAATTAAGAGTTCAACGAAGGCAATAAAAAAATCCGAAGAATATAAGTACTATAAATGCGAAAATGGAATTATGCATGCCATTACCCCTATCTATATCAAGGACAAGTGTGTTGCTGTTATATATAAATCACAATTCTTTTTATCAGCCCCTGATCTGGAATACTTCAGAAACCAGGCCAAGCTCCTTGGACTGGATGAAAAAGAATATATAGAAGCAATTAAAAGGATTCCCATCTATTCCAAAGAAGACATGGACAAGTTTATGGGGTTCGCATCACGTATAGCCAGGATGTTTGCACAAATGGGGCATGATCAGATCACTCTATTGGAAGAACAGATCAAATCAGAGCTTCGATATCAGGAACTAATGGCAAAACATCAAGAGCTAAGAAAAATATATGAAGAGATTGGGGATATGGAAAAGGAGCTTCACAATCGAAAGCATAAGATAGAACACCAGGAAGACGCATTGAAGGTCAGCCAGGAAAGAATACGTTATCTAGCCTATTATGATGCGGTGACAGGCCTACCCAACAGGTTAAATGTTTCGGATCGTGTAACCCATTGGGTTTCTATTGCAAAGAGAGAAAATAAAAAAGGAGTTCTGTTTTTCTTAGATATCGATAATTTTAAGGTGATAAATGATACCTTTGGCCATGGATTTGGGGATAAGGTCCTCAGAAAATTCGGTATGAAGCTGGGTAAAATCTGCGAATCCGATAGCTTTGTTGGTAGATTTGGCGGCGATGAATTTATTTTGGTTAAATATGGAATAGAGGACAAAGAGGATGTAATAAGCATTGTAAATGGCATATTAGGTATCTTCGATGCTCCGTGGATTATCGATGGATTTGACATATATCCGACGGTTAGCATCGGCATTACCATGTTTCCAGACGATGGAGACAACACGGAGGTTCTGCTAAAAAATGCTGATATCGCCATGTATGAGGCAAAAAAGTATGGAAAGAATGCCTATGAATTTTTCGAGAAATCTATGAATGATAAGGTCATACATAGGATGAAGATGGATAGGGATCTTCGTAATGCTCTGGAGAGAGGGGAGTTCTACCTGGTATATCAGCCACAGGTTAATGCAAAAACTGGAAGAATTGAGGCTGTGGAGGCGTTAATTAGATGGAACCACCCCGAGCATGGTTTAATTTCTCCTGGCTATTTTATTCCCTTTGCAGAGGAGACGGGGCTTATTATACCCATTGGCGAGTGGGTGTTGAGAACGGCCTGCAAGCAAAACAAGGCCTGGCAGGACAAAGGATATAGTCCTATCAGAGTATCAGTAAATATATCCCCTTTACAACTGAGACGGTGGAATTTCATTTCTCTGATCAAGGATATTCTGGAAGAGGTGGAGCTGGAACCAAGTTATCTGGAACTCGAAATTACAGAAAACTACATAATGGAATCCACGGAAGAAAACATAAAAGTGCTGGAACAACTATATCAAATGGGGGTAAGGATTGCCTTGGATGATTTTGGTACGGGATATTCTTCCCTAAATTATCTCCAGCGCCTACCCATAAACAATTTAAAAATGGATAGCTCCTTTGTGGTAGACATAACGGAAAATGTGGACAAGAGATATATAGCAGAAGTGATCATTAATCTGGCCCACAGATTGAACCTTATGGTGACGGCAGAGGGCGTAGAAACGGAAGAGCAACTCCGTATGCTGGTAAGTCAGCAATGTGATTTTATCCAGGGATTTCTTTTTAGTATGCCTCTGCCACCAGAGGATATTGAAGAGATATTGAAACGGGGAAGATTGGATATAATTAGATATCTTCAAATGGTATGACAGTAAACTTCCAAAAGATCCTTATGAACATCTTATAGATGGATTATATGGATGACCTTAGTATTCATAGCGTATAAAGTATAAATCAGGATCCAGGTGCTGCTGCCCTGCAGACACTTGGATTTTTTTGTACATAAAATTATATATGTTGGCATGACGAGAATAAAACAAGATGGCACCGGGGGATCAAGCATCGGTACCAAATGTATTGGTTTATGCTTTTAGTGACAAAATAAATAAACAGTATATATTTAATACCAAGGAGGTAGGGCGAAGTGCCAAATACAAATACAATAGAAGCGCTTAATCATCTTTTACAAGGTGAATATATGGCGGTTGAGAGTTTCAATAACTTTATATCTAAATTAGAAGAAGAGAATGTGAAGCAAGCTTTTGTAGAAGTACAGAAACAGCACAGAGAAAACATTGACAAACTGGCAAGTTATATTCAATTCATAGGCGGACAGCCAGACGAGAATCTTGGAATGAAGGGGCATATGGGCGATATTATGCTGAATATGCAGCTGGGTTCAGATAGTGATACTAATGAAATTATTGAAAAAGCTATTGAAGGAGAGACTAAAGGGGTTAATATGGCTGAAAAGGTTCTAAGGGGTGATCTTGACGAAAGGTCAAGGGACATTGCAGGTGAGGTATTGCATAAGGATAGGAAGTCTATAGAAAAGATTAAAAGCTTACTATAGAAAGCAAGAAAGAAAATTATCTTAATTACCGCCTGTATCTTCACCTATTTAAACGACTTTAGTGAATAATTATTGACAGCAAAAAACCGCTTAAGCATTAGACTTAAGCGGTTTCAACTGGTCTGGGTGAAGGGATTTGAACCCCCGACCTCTTGAACCCCATTCAAGCACGCTACCAAACTGCGCCACACCCAGTAGTTCTTGAGAACAAATAATATGATACTATATAAGCGAAAAAAAATCAAGAGGAATTTTTAGTTTGACAATCAATATGCCGTTGTGATAAAATATTTCAGTGCGTAGCCGCACGGATATGGTTTGAAATCCTTTTTGGTACCATTATCCGGCGAGACTGGTTAGAGGAGGTGCATTCTAATGTATGCTATCATTAAAACGGGTGGTAAGCAATACCTTGTTCATGAGGGAGACGTTATAAGGGTTGAAAAGCTGGATGTAGAAGAGGGTTCAGAGGTTTCCTTTGACGAAGTATTGGCTATCAACGACGATGAGTCTTTAAGGGTTGGTACTCCCTTCGTAGAGGGATCCAAGGTTGAGGCGAAAGTCATAAAACACGGAAAAGGCAAAAAAATTACCGTTTTTAAGTACAAGCCCAAGAAGAACTACAGGAAAAAGCAGGGACACCGTCAGCCCTTTACCCAAGTTCAAATTAGTAAAATTATCGGATAATCGTAATGATTAAGATACTGATTTTGCGAGATGATTTGGAAAACATACGTCGGTTAAAAGTAAGTGGCCACTCAGGTTATGATGAGATAGGGCGCGATATAATATGTAGCGCTGTTTCGGCTATAGTCCAGACGACTGTTATGGGATTAAACACTGTGGTGGGCATAAACCCCCTGTACCATCAAAAAAGTGGTTTGGCGGACTTAAAGATACCTGATGGTCTTTCACAAGAGAAGATTAAAGACGCAAATATAGTATTGGAAACAGGCCTATTGGGGCTTAAGAGTATAGAAGCAGGATACAGTGAATATGTAGATATTCGGGAAAGGAAGGTGGAATAGATGTTTGTAATGGATCTTCAACTCTTTGCATCAAAAAAGGGAGTAGGTAGTTCCCGAAACGGACGTGACAGCGAGGCTAAGAGATTAGGCGTTAAAAGAGCAGATGGGCAATTCGTTTTGGCCGGGAACATCCTGGTGAGACAGAGAGGAACCAAACTTCATCCCGGTAACAATGTAGGCAGGGGTAAAGATGATACCCTCTACGCATTGGTAGACGGCGTAGTCAAGTTTGAAAGAAAAGGCAGAGACAGAAAACAGGTTAGCGTTTATCAGGAGTCTCAGCTGGCTGTACACTAAGAATATGAATTTTATTGACTTCCGATCGGGTCTATTACATGAATTGCTATGTGATAGACCTTTTATATTTTTATGGGTATATTAAGAGGGTACCTTAATTTTTTGTGTACTATGGAAGATAAAACCCTACAGGATATAGAACTAGGTATAGTTGGTTTTAAGTTGGGAGATTGATAAAATCCATCAAAAGGAGTTATATATTATATGTTTGTTGATATTGTAAAAATACACATTAAGGCCGGTGATGGAGGAAATGGCGCCGTATCCTTTAGAAGGGAAAAGTATGTGCCGGCGGGAGGCCCCGATGGCGGCGATGGAGGAAATGGTGGGGATGTTGTCTTTGTCGTAAACACGGGTAAACATACTTTGATGGATTTCCGGTATAAAAAATCTTTTAAGGCCCAATCAGGGGAGGATGGGCGTGGAAGAAAGATGCATGGCAAAAAGGGTGAAGATGTGATTATCGAAGTGCCTCCGGGAACCATTATCAAAGATAGTGAGACCGACAGGATAATAGCAGATTTAACCGAACCCAACCAACCTGTAGTATTGGCTCGTGGAGGTAGAGGAGGCAGGGGTAATGCCAGATTTGCTACCGCTACTCGTCAGGCTCCAAGATTTGCAAGGGAGGGGTTAAAGGGGCAGGAGCTCTGGATCACTCTGGAATTAAAGTCCATTGCCGATGTTGGTTTGATTGGATTTCCGAATGTGGGGAAATCCACTATTCTATCGGTGCTTACGGCATCACGCCCCAAGATTGCCAATTATCATTTTACCACCCTTTCACCAAATCTTGGAGTAGTGGAGACCAGGTTTGATAAGGCCTTTGTTATGGCTGATATCCCAGGTATAATTAAAGGTGCGCATCAAGGAACAGGGCTGGGTATTGATTTTCTCAGACATATTGAAAGGACAAGGATATTGGTTCATGTGCTGGATGTTTCCGGCATAGAGGGCAGGGATCCTATAGAAGACTTCTATGTTATAAATAAGGAATTGGAATCGTTTAGCAAAGAACTTGCCCAAAGACCACAAATAGTGGCAGCCAACAAGATGGATATCCCTACCGCCAGGGAGAACATCTCCAGACTGGAGGAGGAACTGAGCAGTAAGGGAATTAAGGTTTTCCCCGTATCAGCGGCGACCGGCCAGGGTTTTGATTCCTTGATGCAGGAACTGGTCAATATGTTGGATCAGCTACCACCCCCGGAACCCTTTAAACCAGACTTTGATTGGGATAGTGCGGATATTGAGGAAGAGCCCTTTGAAATTGAAATAGTCGACAATGTATATACAGTATATGGTCCCTCAATTGATAGACTGTTGGGCAGGGTGAATTTGGACGATTATGAGTCCATGCAGTATTTTCAGAGAGCCCTTAGAAAGATGGGAATTATTGATGCCTTGAAGAGTGCAGGCATCGAAGACGGCGACACGGTACAGATGAATGATCTTGAATTCGATTTTATAGAATAATAGAACAGCCCTGTGATTGGCTGTAGAAAAGAGGTGAATGGAATGCTAACCAGCAAGCAAAGAAGCTATTTAAGGCGAATGGCCAATCAAATAGATAGCATCTTACAAATAGGTAAGGGTGGGATAAACGCCAACCTGATAAAACAGCTGGATGATGCCCTTGAGGCCAGGGAGCTTATAAAGGTTCATGTATTACAAAACGCTGAAATGGATATAAAGGATATCTTCAAGGAGCTGGCCAGGGAACTATCGGCCCAGGAAGTGCAACTCATTGGCAGCAGATTTGTCCTGTACAGAAAATCCATGAAGAACCCAAGAATCGAACTCCCCTATTGAGGTGTTTTTGAATCGTATTCCTTATAGTTACCATAAAGGACTTGGCTAATCAAACCCAATACGAAATATAGGGCGGACAGTACAAAATAGAAAAGGAAATATTTGCGAAAGAGCAGGGATAAACCTAAGAATAGAAGGGACGCCAGCATATATCTTTTCATCCTATAAGGTGTTGCGGTACGGTTTCTGGCACTCCTTGCTTTTCGTTTAATTTCCGCAATCCTCTGCTCAGCAAGACGATCCAAGTCTTCTTCTCCCGGTGTCATACCTGCTTGCTCCATAAGATCAAGCAGGTCATCGATATCCATAAGGGTGATAGGAATTTGAAGGGCCTCATCCTTTATGTTCTTACAGGCATCTTCAAAGTAGCCTGACGAAATATATATGTGGTTGCTATACCCCTTCGAACGATAGGTATTATAAAAAGCCCATACCTTCTCATAGGTTACATAACCCTTAGGGGGTGAATGGTGATAGCCTATGGCTATGGGTACATTGTTATATCTGGCCTTTAGATATCCTTGTCGTTGCTCGATGTCCTTCAGGCCCTTGAGACTGGATAATGCCCTGACAAGCTGCCATTCAAATTCTTGCCTGCTCAGCGCAGAGAGTTGGCTGGCCATATAGTCCCTGCCTAATTGTCTGCGTACTTGGTTTCGCTTCTCCCTATAGAATGCTCTTTTTCGCAGGAAAAGGGCATAAGCAAACAGGAAGGAAACAGCAAGATCGATAATTAATGATAACAGGGCGGATCTGGTACGGAAAACCAGCCATAGATATAACACAGAGAAGAAACCGATAACGGGCAATAAAAAGTCAGCAATAAGCCCCAAAAGGTGCCGGGGAGTATCTTCGGTACCCATATAATAGCTAAGGGAGCGGGCTTTCTTAAAATAGGCTTCAAAGGACATTATAAACACCTCCAATTAGATTATTGCCATGATTTGGGTAATTAAACTCCGATTTGCTCTTTAGTACAAATCCATGCTTTCTCCTTACATCGTGGAGGGGGGAAGGCTTAAGGATCTCTGAAACAAGGAAGGGTTGGTTTCTTGTAATACATGTAGTACCAGAACTTGAAGTATGGTATAATTAGTAAAGGGAGTAC
The DNA here is from genome assembly GCA_012518535.1 of Clostridiales bacterium. GTDB lineage: Bacteria > Bacillota > Clostridia > Caldicoprobacterales > UBA3941 > UBA3941. Next base: position 19,620 of record JAAYRX010000176.1, read on the forward strand.
ATGTTAAGGAGAATAAAGAGGAATTGATAGGAAGATTGGGAGTATATGGTGGGACCTTTGATCCTATACATATGGGACATTTAATTGTAGCTGAGATGGCGAGACAGGAGTGTTGTCTTGATAAGGTGCTCTTTATCCCGGCGAAGATCCCACCTCATAAAAATGACAACCATATTAGCCCTGCAGACTATCGTTTTGAGATGACTGGTTTAGCCATCCGGGAAAATCCCTACTTTGATATAAGCGATTTAGAATTGAAGAGGCAAGGTATAAGCTATACCGTAGACAGCATCAAAGCTCTGAGTCAGGAGCAGTCCGACGAAAGCAAAATTTGGCTGATAGTGGGCGGGGATTCGTTTTTAGAGATAGATAGCTGGAAAGATGCAGAGACAATAATGACGATGTGCAACTTTGCTGTGTACCTAAGGCCCAATTTTCCGACAGAGACATTGATGATCAAGGCTGAAAGGGTAAGAAAACGCTTCGATTCCAATGTACAATTCGTTGAAGCGCCTATGATCGGTATATCATCGACGGATATAAGAAATAGGGTATCTAGAGGAAAATCCATCAGATACATGGTGCCTGATGCGGTCGAAAAATATATTAGGGAGAAGGGGCTCTATACCGCGGACTAGCAACTACAGGGATGAAAATTCAATCCCCAAAATTTAAACCATCGAGTCATTGTTTATGTAATACCTCTTAAATGGAGTATCAAATGAACGAAAGACAAATTATTAATAGATTGGCTGAAATGTTGGAGTATGAGAGATTGCAACATTCTATAAGGGTAATGGAAAGTGCCAGGAGTTTAGCCCGCCTACATCATACCGATGAGGATAAGGCGGCTATTGCAGGGTTGCTGCACGACTGTGCCAAGGGATTCAGTGGTAGTGAGCTGATAGAAAGGTCAAAGGAATATGGAATTGAATTGGACCAAATTAGTCTATGTCAAAGAGGCTTAATCCATGGTCCATTAGGAGCCAGAGTAGCAAATGATATTTTTGGAATAGAAGATATGGATATCCTATCAGCTATTGAATATCACACCTATGGCAAAAAGGATATGGGGTTTTTGGAGATGATCGTTTACCTGGCAGATCTGATCGAGCCTGCCCGCACCTTTGAAGGTGTAGACGAACTGAGGGATCTTGCATCAGAAGATCTGCAGGGTGCGATGTTAAAGGCTTTGGACAATACCATTAAACGGGTTATTGCTAGGGGTGGACTAATCCATCCAAACACCTTGGAAGCACGCAATAGTATTATAATAAATAAGAGTAATTTATAGGAGGGGATTTGTTGCCACTAAAATCAAAGCGTACCGCGCTGAAGATCGCTGGGATACTAAGGGATAAGAAGGCGCAGGATGTCACTGTCCTAGACATACATTCCCTGACCATTATTGCGGATTATTTTATCATAGCAAGTGGTCGTTCGGAATCTCAGGTGAAAGCCCTTTATGAGGAAGTGGAAGAAAAGATGAAGGAAGAGGGAATGGAGCCTAGACACCGTGACGGTCAACGGGGTAATCGTTGGGTTGTTTTGGATTATGGGGATATCATACTCCATGTATTCCACCAGGAAGAAAGGGAGTTCTATGGTTTGGAACGACTCTGGGCTGATGGTATACCCTTATCGGTTGACAACCTTTAATTGATACAATATAATATTTTATTATTCTGAAAATGAATAGGAAACTACATTGGGAATAGTAGGATGTTGAAAAATTTCAGAGAGTCGACGGGTGGTGCAAGTCGATATTTTAAGATCTGAACTCGCCCAGATCAAACTGTAGTGGCTCATCGCCTTATAGATGAAGAGTGGATGTTATAGGATGGTTTAAGCCAAGAATCGTAGGGATTAATTTAATCCGATTTTTGGGCATTATCGATATTTCCTATGCAATCAAATAGGGTGGTACCGCGGGTAGACCTCTCGTCCCTAAAGGAACGAGGGGATTTTTTATCTAATGAATAAGTAATCCGGATTAAAAACATCGGGAGCAATTGCTACGATAATTCCAATGCATAGGTTAGATTTGAACCGAGTTGGAGATTTCTGACCATATACTATTTTTGCAACATGTGAAACAGGTAAAAAGCTTGATAGTATATAGTCCCGATAAGAAGCGTTTTTACAGGGCATATAGGAGGTAATGGTGTGAAATACGATTTTACTGAAATTGAAAGAAAATGGCAGAAGAGATGGGAGGCTGAGGATGCCTTCAAAAGGGAGGAGGATCCAAACAAAGAAAAGTATTATATGCTGGAGATGTTTCCTTATCCCTCCGGGAACCTGCATATGGGGCATGTGAGGAACTATTCCATAGGTGATGTTATAGCACGATTTAAGACTATGCAAGGATACAATGTTATTCACCCTATGGGCTGGGATTCCTTCGGCCTGCCGGCGGAAAACGCTGCCATTGAACGGGGTATTCATCCGGACCAGTGGACTCGCAGCAATATTGATACTATGAGGGAACAGCTGAAGGGTTTGGGATTTAGCTACGACTGGAGCAGAGAGGTTGCTACCTCCAGCCCGGAATATTATAAATGGACCCAGTGGCTATTCCTCCAGTTCTACAAAAGGGGAATGGCCTACAAGAAGAAATCATCTGTTAATTGGTGTCCTTCATGTGAAACTGTCTTGGCTAATGAGCAGGTGGTAAATGGTGGCTGTGAGAGGTGCAGTACCGAGGTCACAAAAAAGGAACTGGAACAATGGTTTTTTAGGATAACTGAATATGCACAAAGGCTTCTTGACGATATTGATAAGTTGCAAGACTGGCCTGAAAAGGTTAAGATTATGCAAAAAAATTGGATTGGAAGAAGCGAAGGGGCAATGGTATCCTTTCAGATTCATGGGTTCGATGATAAGATTGAAGTGTTTACAACCAGACCGGATACCATATACGGAGTATCCTCTATGGTATTGGCCCCTGAACATCCCCTGGTCATCAAATTGGTAGAGGGTACGGAATATGAGGAGCCGGTAAAAGAATTCCGCAAAAGAATGGAACACCTTAGCGAGATAACAAGGACATCCACCGATGCAGAAAAAGAAGGTCTATTTATAGGCAGATATGTAATAAATCCAATGAACGGAAAGGAAGTTCCACTTTTTATAGCCAACTATGTATTGATGGATTACGGAACAGGAGCTGTAATGGGGGTTCCTGCCCATGACCAAAGAGATTTTGAATTTGCTACCAAGTATGATTTGCCTATTGTACCGGTAATAAAGCCTAGAGACGAAACCATTGATCTGGATAATCTGGATCAGGCTTTTGAAGCAGAGGGGATTATGATAAATTCGGGTCCCTTCGACGGGCTTGACAGCAAAGAGGGGATTTCCAAGGTGATAGAATATATGGAGGCCAAGGGTATCGGGGAAGGAAAGGTCAACTTCAGACTCAGAGATTGGCTGATATCCCGTCAAAGATATTGGGGAGCTCCCATTCCCATAATGTATTGTGATAAATGTGGCATGGTACCGGTGCCGGAAGAAGACCTTCCTGTGTTATTGCCTACGGATGTTAAGTTTTCGGGTAAGGGCAACTCACCCCTTGCCACCAGCGAATCATTCGTTCATGCCACATGCCCAAAGTGTGATGGAAGTGCCAGACGTGAAGTTGATACCATGGATACCTTTGTATGCTCATCCTTCTACTTTCTAAGGTTTACGGATCCTAATAATCATGACCATCCTTTTACTATGGATAAGACCAGGTATTGGATGCCTGTAGATCAATATGTAGGCGGGGTAGAACATGCTATTCTCCATTTGCTATATGCACGCTTTTTTATCAAGGTGCTCTATGATATGGGTCTTGCGCCGGTAGAGGAACCCTTTTCCAGGCTTTTAACCCAGGGCATGGTCTTAAAGGATGGGGCGAAAATGTCCAAGTCCAAGGGTAATACCGTAAGTCCGGAGGAGATCGTTGCAAAATATGGAGCTGATACAGCCCGTCTGTTTATACTCTTTGGTGCTCCCCCGGAGAGGGATCTTGAATGGAGTGATCAAGGGGTAGAGGGCAGTTTCAGATTCCTGAATCGAATTTGGAGGTTGGTAACTGAATCCTACCAAGTAGTCAAAGACAATGATCTGGGAACGGAGGATAGCCTGTCCGGTCAGGAGAAAGAATTGAGATATGTGCTTCACAACACGATTAAGAGGGTTACAACGGATATAGGTGAACGTTTCAACTTCAATACGGCCATCAGCGCTATCATGGAGTTGGTCAATGCGACTTATGACTATTTGGAAAAGAACAAGGATGGCAACCTCAATAGGGGTATATTGAAGGAGACTGTCACCAGTATGCTTATGATGCTGGCACCTTTTTCTCCCCATATAGCTTCGGAACTGTGGGAACTTATTGGCATGGAAGGCAGTGTGCATGAACAGATATGGCCGAAATGGGATCCCAAGGCTTTGATTAAGGATGAAATAGAGGTAGTGGTACAGGTAAATGGAAAGCTCAGAGGGCGCCTGACAATATCGGCTGAGGCCACCAGGGAAGAAATGGAAAAAATTGCATTAGGACATGAGAAAATCAAGGAATTTATAGCCGGCAAGAACATAGTCAGGGTTATAGCAGTACCAAAAAAACTGGTCAATATCGTGGTCAGGTGAGATACAGTCATGCCGATCGAACAATATAAAGTGCCAGGGCATACGATTATGAGTTGACGCATAATATGATTTGTAAAATAGAAGAAGATAGCCATTCAATGGCTATCTTCTTCTGTATACATACCTTCTCCTTTTCCGCCTTAGGGTTATTGCCCTAAGGTAAAGGATGAAGATGATTAAGACAAACAAGCCGGTTCCTAAGGCAATCTTCTGCCATAGGTTTAGATCGTACCATAAGGTCAGATATGGAATAGAAATACCATCCCGCAACTTGGCAGAGAAATCCGGACTTCTTATCTCCTTTATTTCAACGGATTTTGATGTTATTAGATCAATTCTATCAAGAATGGTTTCTCCAAGTCGGAAGGTTATGGTTCCAACTTTTTGGTATTTGGAAACCGGGGCAGGCAAGGAAATTATATTTCTTCCATCCTCCGAATTCTGAATGACCTCCGGCTCCCATTGTATTTCATGGCTGATCTTGGATATTTGGTCCTTGCGTATGAAGTGGGTTGGGGACTCATCCATTAAAACTCTAACCCAATCGGTGGTAGAGTTGCCCGTTATATGCAGAATATCCACCTGTTCACCTTTGGTAAAGGGCTGATATCTTACGAAATTATTAAACCCATAATCCAGGAGATTAGCAGAATCAATCCATTTGCCGTCCTTGGTAGTGTTACTTAGAACAACAGTCAACAGCTCGATGCCATCTCTATGGGCCATGGCCACAAGACAATGCATGGCGTTTGATGTATAACCGGTTTTTCCTCCTATGGCATGTTGGTAGTAGTATTTACTATTGGGTTGAATCAATGCATTGGTATTTCTCCAATACCTTATTTCCTTCTCCTCAACCGTGGGATCATGTGCACTGGACCAATCGGGTATAGTAAACATTTGCGTGCCAATTATTTCCCTGAAGGTATCATATGTCATGGCTTCCCGTGTAATAAGGGCCAAATCATGAGCTGTAGTATAATGATTATCATGATGATACCCGTCGGGATTTACGAAGTTTGAATGGGCAGCACCCAGTTCTCTGGAGCGCCTATTCATAAGGGCAACAAAGACCTCTAAGGCCTCGTCTATGGATAGACTTGAATCCTCTTTGACCTTTCTGCCAATATGTACTGCAATGACATAGGCGGCATCGTTCCCCGAAGGTAGCATTAGACCATAGAGCAGATTTCTAAGTGAAATCTTTTCGTGTAAATCAAGGCCTGCCCTGCTACTATCGCGAGCACATAGGTTGGCCTCGTTTCCAACGGTTACTATTTCATCCAAATCTCCATATTCCAATGCCAGCAATCCTGTTAATATCTTTGTGGTGCTAGCTGGATAAAGTCGTTTATTTACATCCTTAGAAAAAAGTATGTCCCCGTTTTCCAAGGCCATCAAAACAGCACCCTGAGCATCAAGTTCAATACTGTTTGTTTTTGTATTAGAAAGGACGGTGATATCTACTGGGTCCCCATCCGGTGTTGCTTGTATTGGGCTGGCAAAGGAAATTAAACAAATTAGTACCAAAAATACTGCCATTATTTTTCTCATCTCAACCCCACACCCTCTAATACATTATAAGTTATCCTTAAGTATAGCAGATGATCTATGGATTTGTACAGGAAAAAGCCCATAAAAGGATATGAAAAAAGAGGAATTTACTAAATGGGATAGAATAAAGAATATAGGATCAGGTATATTAACCGTATCAGTAATAGCAGGCCTTATTAGCAACATATGCAGGCAATAGTGAATGTGATTAAGGATGATCGTAATGGTACAAATTCAAAGCAAACACATTAAGTTCATAGCTGTTATTGGGGTTATATTGATAGGCATACTTTCCTCCATCATCTTTAAAGACAGTATTTTTCAAAGAAACAACTCCGAAGGTGTAGTAATTGTATCTCAGGAGAAGTCAAAGGAACCGGAAACCCATAACGGGAGCGATAGCATCCAGCAGGGAGAAAAGCATGACCTTGAAGCTCCCGCCACCATAAAGATCTATATAACAGGGCAGGTCAGATATCCAGGGGTTATTGAAGTTCCTTCAGATTCCCGCCTTATCGAAGCAGTAGAATTGGCTGGCGGATTACTCGATGATGCAGATCTGTTAAAGGTCAACCTGGCCCTGCGAGTCCAGGACGAGGGTATGTATATAATTCCTAAGATAGGCGATGAGTCACCGGCAGTTAATTCCGCCGGTACGGGGATGAATGAAGGGAAGAGCAAAATTAATATAAATACGGCAGATCAGGGTCAATTAGAAACCCTACCCCGTATCGGTCCGGTGATTGCTGGTAACATTATTAATTACAGGGAGCAAAATGGTGCTTTTAGAAGTGAAGAGGATTTGATGAACGTGCCTGGAATTGGTCAAAAGACCTTTGATGGATTAAAGGCTCTTATTACGGTAAAATGATCATAATTATATGTGCCTGCAAATGCGACACATGATGCCAGCCAGCCAGGGAACAGAATTGATTTTGACGGATGCCTATGGTAGTATCTAGTTGTGGTGATTTCGTAGGCAGTAAAGAATTTCAACCGACCGGTTACTTTTCGCAGGCATTTTATTAAGGAAAGGGAAGTGACGCGTAATGCAGAAGAATCTTTTGATAGTAGATGACGAACCAGCCATCATAAAAGGACTGAAATTTAGTTTGGAACAGGATGGGTACAATATTGTAGAGGCTTATGACGGGCAAGAGGCCGTTGATAAGTTCTTTAGTGAGGAATTTGATTTAGTCGTGTTGGATGTCATGCTTCCCGGGTTGAATGGTTTTGAGGTTTTGCAGCGGATACGTGAGAAATCTTCTGTTCCTGTAATTATGCTTACGGCTAAAGGCGAGGATATGGATAAGATCCTAGGTTTGGAATATGGAGCCGATGATTATATAACAAAGCCGTTTAATATCCTTGAACTTAAGGCAAGGATTAAGGCGATATTTAGAAGATCCAATCATAACGAAAGCAGGAGTCAGGAGCAGGTCATAAGAATCCATGATATGACGATAAATATTGCCAACAGAAGCGTGGTTATAGATGGGGAGGACGTGAACTTGACCGCCAAAGAATTTGATCTTCTTCAATTATTTGCTTCCAACCCAGGAAAAGTATATAGTAGAGAGAACTTGCTGGAGACCGTATGGAAATATGATTATCTTGGCGATTTACGAACGGTAGATGTGCATATACGCAGGTTGAGGGAAAAAATAGAGAGGAATCCCAGCCAACCTGAGTATATCTTTACTAAATGGGGAGTGGGGTACTACTTTGTGGATAAATAAAAAAACATTTCAGAGCCTACGATGGAGAATTGCAATCGCCTATCTCATACTTATTGGGATAGGCTTTGTGGTTATCAATTTAACGATATTGAAGTTATTTGAAAATCGCCAGATTTATGACAAGAAAGAACGGTTTAGGGCTTATGCAGTACAGGTAGCCCAAGTTATATCCAAGGATTATTCCAGTGCTGACACTGTAATAAAGGAAAATATAATATTTACCATCAGCCAAATAGGGGAAGATATAATGTATCGTGAAGGGGGTCAGCCTACACGGATTCTAGTCCTGGATTCCAATGGCATTGTAGATTTTGATTCTTATAACGACTTGAGCGAGAATGGCTTTTTAAAGAGAAACCTTCGAAATGAGTTCCCTATAATAGATGATTTGCTGATGGGTAAAGATTTAGACCCTACAGTTCTATATATAGGGGATAGATTGATGGGTCAAAAATGGGTAATGTATTCATATTCACCCATTATATATGGTAGCGAAAAAATCACTGGTGCAGTTATTTTATCTACCTCTCTTTCAGACATAGGCGAAATACTTGAAGCGATAAGAACAATGCTCTTCAGGTCATCCCTTCTAATCGTTGTATTTGTTATTTTGGTTAGTTTTGGCATAAGTGCATACATAACCAGGCCAATAAAATCATTGACAGATGTAATACGGAAAATGGGTCAAGGCCACCTGGGTCAGAGGGTCAAGGTCAGAGGTGTTGGGGAATTTCGTGAATTGGGAGAAGCTTTTAATATAATGAGTGAAAAATTGGAGAACCTGGACAGAGCCAGAAATGAGTTTGTTTCCAATGCATCTCATGAGCTTAAAACCCCACTAAGCGCCATCAAGGTTTTGGCTGAATCATTGATTCATATGGGTGGCGACGTTTCAGAGATTTATATCGAATTCTTAACTGATATTAATGATGAGATTGATCGATTAAATGCAATAATAACGGACTTATTATCCCTGGTAGAGATGGATGCCCATGAGAAGGCGGGGGAGAAGAAGGAGCTGGTGGACCTATCCCATTTGGCGGAGAAGACTGTAAGGGGGTTAAATGTTCTGGCAAAGGACAAAAATATAAGCTTGCATACCACCATTCAGGATAGAACCATGACGACGGGAAATACTGTTCGATTACAGCAGGCCATTAGCAATTTGGTGGACAATGCCATTAAATATACACCGGATGGGGGTCAGGTTATAGTGGATGTCTACCAAGAAGAGGATCAGGCAATTATAAAGATTTCTGATACGGGGATAGGTATACCCAAGGAAGACATACCCCATATATTTGACCGATTTTTCCGGGTGGATAAAGCCAGATCCAGGTATACCGGAGGAACAGGTTTGGGCTTGTCAATTACCCAGAGGATAATTTTATTACACGGCGGCAGTATAAAAGTGGATAGTGAAGAGGGAAGAGGAACCACTTTTATAATTAATCTGCCCCTTTGGGAGGCTGAAGTATAAATATGCTTTATTAAAATGTTAACCTTGCTTAAACCTTTTGTAATTTTAATCCCCTATAATATATGTGTTCATGACCCAGTAGGAACCGGAGGTGGAACATTGGGTAAGAAATTTTGGTATATAGTCCTATTTATAATACTGGTTATTATAGTCGCCGGTTGTGATACCATGGGTGGTAAGGATTATAACAATGAAAACGAAAAAGAGGGAAATCAGACCGCTAACGAGAAGGTTTTGTCTATAGATCCAGATCCAAGGCCGGAAGAATATACTTTTACCCTCTATTTTAAGCATAAATTTTCTGACTATCTGATACCCGAGATAAGAACAGCTATTAGGGATAAGCAATCTGTAGAACAGTTATTGGTTGAGGAGCTCCTGAAGGGGCCCAGTCAACACGATCGGATCTCGATAATGCCCGCAGGTGTGAAAGTTCTGGATGTGACTAGAAAAGGGGAAACCGTGTTCGTTAACCTAAGCCAGGAGTTTACCGATGAAATCAGTCTAAATGAGATCCCCGGCAAGGAAGAGATACCCGAGGACAGAAGGGCTACCGTCAAAGCCGAGATGAAGCGTCTGGGAATCTATTCCATAGTGAATTCCTTAACTGAATTGGAAGGTGTAAATCAAGTTAAATTCCTGGTTGAGAATAGGGGAATTTCCTACACGGATATGGATAAGGAATTAGGAAAGTTGTTGTTTCCTGAATCAGCTGAATCGGAAGATGGGCAGTTTGCAAATGCCGTATTGGTAGCACTAGGTAGAGATAGATCCTATATATTAACCCCATCGAAGTCCGTGGATTTAGTTTTTAAAGGTTTAGTTGGGGAGCCCAAATGGGATAGAGTCTATCCCTTGCTTGCAAAGGAAACCATGGGGAAGGATAATCTCCCAAGCAAGGAAGAATTGGCTAGTCTGTGGTCGGCAGTGGTAGCAAGCATTGAATTGGAAAGTGCTTTCATTATTGATGAGGAAATAAAGCCGGATGGCAAAGCCTTTGTTACTGTATCATATAATGTCACCTTTACCTCTGGGAAAAAGGAAAAGAGACAAGGGGATATGATTAGTGTGGTGGATGAGGATAATATCTGGAAGGTGAAGCTACCCGATTTTGTTAGTGAGTTCCGTTAATGGAACAGGGGGGAAACATTTTGAAAAGGACAGCGTATAATTTTATAGTGACCCTACTGGTTTTATTAGTAGCAGGATGCGGAGGAATAAACAAACCTCCAGAGGGGCTAATAAAAAAAGATGTAATAGATGATTTGGGGAAAACGGAAATATTTGACAGCGATTCAGCTGAGGACAACAAAGTTGGGGATGATCATGCAATATCCATAATACAGCAAAATGCGTCACTGTATTTCTGGGACAAAGAGAACAACAAACTGGTAAGCGAATCGAGGAAAATATTGGCGACTGATATGGATTCCTTCATAGTTGAGGTGGTGGAGGGACTGATCAAAGGACCGATTTCGAAGGAACTGCAGCCAGTTATCCCCAGCAAGACCAAGGTTTTGGAGATTCAACAAATTGATAATATAGTAAATATCAATCTGTCCGAGGACTTCTTGGAATCTGAGGATCTCTTGGTTGCCCGCACTGCCCTGGTTAATACCCTTACGGAGCAGGAAAAGATTAAATATGTAAAAATTAACATCAACGGCAGGGAGTTAACCCGGGATGGTACAGATGAAACCCAATCTCTGGGTGTATTGGTCAGAGCAACGAACAACTTAAACGAGTTGATTGCAACCCAGGGAAATGATTCAGCACAGGATAATATTAAGGAGATAAACTGGGAACTCTTTTTCCGAGATTTTCGAGGTCAGTATCTATTATCGGAAATAAGACCCATAAGAGTTAAGAATGGGGGCATTGCCAGAGCCATAATAGAAGAGCTTATTAAGGGCCCCATAAGTGTATCAGAAGGACTCTATCCGGTGCTGCCTCAGGGTACTCAGTTGTTGGATGTAAAGCTAATGGATGATGATAATGGAGAACCAGGTATAGTAGCCCTATATTTCTCCAAAGAGCTAAAAGCCCCTTTTACAGAAGAGGGGACCTCCAGAAGCAAGGGTAAAAAGGAAGATCCTCAGGAGATCCAGACCAAGGCTGAACTTAATAGAAACAGAGAGTCGATTATTTTAAGCTCTATTGTGTATAATTTACAGGACCTTAACAATATTGATGGGGTAAAGATATTCTACGAAAATAGGTACGGCGATTATGTGGATACCCCCCTATATGAAGTTGACTTGACGAAGCCCTTAACCACAAAGGATTTTTCCAATAAGTTGGGAAGAAAAATAAAGATTTATTTTGCCAACGCTGATTCTACTTTTTTAATTCCCGAATATAGGGCCATGAGCAGGCAAAATGTACAGATAGCAAAAACCATCATAGATGAACTGATACTGGGCCCCAGGGAGGATACAGATCATGTCGCTGTTATTCCCCCGGAAATATCCAAAGGCGATATTAAGGTATGGATGGATTCAAATAACAGGACGATTATGGTTGATCTTCCTGATAGTTTAGACGGTAATAAAATGGGAAGTACGGGTGCTCTGATGACCCTATATGCTATGGTGAATTCCCTTACGGATCCAGTTAATACATCCAACATTAAGGAAGTACAGTTCCTGGTAGGGGGAAAAATTGTAAAATCCTTTGGAAATCTAGAGTTTAGTGAGCCTTTTATAAGAAACCCGGCTATTATTCAAGAATAAACTGACTGAACTGGTAAAAGGGATTTGACAAACCGGGCTGTGTTGATTAAGATAAAGATATAATTTAATAAAATGTAAACGCTAGGGGAGCTTAATGGCTGAGATGGTGATGTTCACCGACCCTTTGAACCTGTAAGGATAATTCCAACGAAGGGAAGCGTGTAATGAAAACAACATTGCGCGCAAGCATGAAAAGCTTGCGTTTCTTATTTATTAGCCCCCAAATGCGTACCCAAAATTATGTGGAAGGGGGTGAATCCATGCCTGTATTTGAATATCTTAAGACTATGTTTTCTAAATTGACCGAGTTAAAGCCCATAACAGTAGCTATACTTGTTGTTCTTGTTACAGGCTTTATAGTCTATTTAGCATTGTCGAAGAAAAAGGCTGAACATTATAATACTAAAGTGGTGGTATATGCAGGATTATCTATAGCGATTTCCTTTGTCCTGTCATATATAAGGTTATACAGATGGCCACAAGGAGGGTCGATAACTCCGGCCAGTATGCTACCTTTATTCGTCTTTGCCTACTTTTTTGGCGTTAAAGCCGGATTAGCCGCCGGTACGGCATATGGCTTTTTGCAGCTGATCCAGGGACCCTATATAGTCCATTGGGCCCAGGTTTTATTGGATTATGTGATAGCCTACACTGTTCTGGGCTTTGCCGGCTATTTTAAGGACAGCCTTCATAAGGGTATTGTCCTGGGAGGATTTATGCGGTTTTTCTGTTCATTTTTGTCAGGTGTCATATTTTTTGGTGAATACGCGCCCGAAGGCATGAACCCAATCCTATATTCACTACTTGTAAACCTTCTTATTATTGGTACAGAGACCATTATATGCTTGGCGGTATCCTTAATACCACAAGTAAAGGCTATGTTAAATACCCTTAAAAGCAGGATATAGACAAATGGGATATAGGGAATAAGAACAGGGTCTTCAATGACCCTGTTCTTATTTGAAATTTTGCTTAATCAGGCTTTTAGTGAGAGAGATATTGCATTTGCTTTTGAAACAGCCTACTGTTATAATCGTACTGTTATAACTAGGGAAGTATTAAATCAACCTCTAGTGCTAGCCATAATATTAGGTAATAAAACAAGCCTATATAAAGAGAGGAGAACGGGTATTTACCCTCATGATTTGGATTATGAGGCTTAAGACCCAAATATATGAAAACAAGAGAAGACATTCGAAATATAGCCATTATCGCCCATGTCGATCATGGGAAAACGTCCTTGGTGGATCAGCTATTAAAGCAAAGCGGGGTTTTTCGCGCAAACCAGCAGGTTGAGGACAGGGTTATGGACTCCAACGATATAGAGAGAGAGCGTGGGATTACCATATTATCCAAGAATACTGCGGTTTCCTATAAAGGGATAAAGATAAATATCGTAGATACTCCGGGGCATGCCGATTTCGGAGGTGAAGTTGAAAGGGTACTAAAGATGGTAGACGGAGTCCTCCTATTGGTGGATGCCTTTGAAGGGCCCATGCCCCAAACCAGATTTGTACTATCCAAGGCATTGGAACTAAACCATCCTGTTATAGTGGTCATCAATAAGATAGACAGGCCTGATGCAAGGCCAATGGAAGTTGTTGATGAGGTACTGGATCTGCTTATAGACTTAGGTGCAGATGAAGAACAATTGGACTGCCCTTTTGTCTATACATCGGCAAAGGAGGGAACATCGTCTCGAGCCATTAATGAGAATGGACAGGGAATGTCTGTTCTCTTTGAGACCATATTGGAGCATATACCAGGGCCAAGGGGGGATGGACTCGCTCCCCTTCAGATGTTGGTGTCCACCTTAGACTATAACGATTATGTTGGAAGGATAGCTATAGGCAAAATTGAAAGAGGGCGTATAGATGCAGGTCAGGAGGCCTTGTTATGCAGCAATGGTGGCGGACATAAAAGGGTTAAGATAACAAATCTGTATCTATTCGACGGACTAAAGCGAGAACCCGTAGACCATGCCGATATAGGAGATATTGTAGCGGTATCGGGAGTAGAAGGTATAAATATCGGGGATACCATATGCGATACGGAACAACCTGAGCCCTTGCCATTTGTTGAGATATCCAAGCCTACCATAGCTATGACTTTTTCGGTAAATACCAGCCCCTTTGCGGGGCGGGAGGGGACATATGTGACCTCTAGAAATCTAAGGGAGCGTTTGTTTAAGGAGACATACACCGATGTAAGTCTGAAGGTAGAGGAGACCGATTCCCCCGATGCTTTTGTGGTTTCCGGGAGGGGAGAACTCCATCTTTCCATTTTGATTGAGAACATGAGACGGCAAGGCTATGAATTCCAGGTTTCGAAACCCAAGGTTATCTATGAAACCATAGACGGCAGGCTACATGAGCCTATTGAAAGGGTTTTGGTGGATGTGCCGGATTCATATATGGGAACAGTTATTGAAAAGCTTGGAAGACGGAAAGGTGAGATCATAAGGATCGGAGAGAGCAGGGGTGGCCGGGTAAAGCTTGAATTCTCTGTACCGGCTCGTGGACTTTTTGGATATCGTTCCGAATTTCTTACAGATACCAGGGGTGAGGGGATCTTGAACTCTACCTTCGATGGATATCATCCCTATAAAGGGGATATTCCATCCCGTCAGCAGGGTTCATTGGTAGCCTTTGACCAGGGTGATGCGACAACCTATGGGCTATACAACGCTCAGGAAAGAGGAACTCTTTTCATAGGATCCGGGACTATGGTATATGAAGGTATGGTAATAGGGGAGAATCACCGCCAGGGGGATATAGAGATAAATGTATGTAAAAGGAAGCATATATCAAATGTGAGAGCTGCCGGCTCCGATGAGGCCCTGCGCCTTACTCCTATACGGGAGCTAACTTTGGAGGAAGCTCTGGAATTTATTGATGATGATGAATTGGTTGAGATAACGCCAAAGGATATTCGAATACGAAAAGAGATCTTAAGCACCACCCAAAGAAAGCGAAAACACAAAAAAAACTAGGGCTATAAGGGGATTTCCCCAAAGCTCTGGTTTCTTTTTTTGTGGGGATAAATACATATGACTATGGTAAACAAATTTTTATTGTGATATAATAAATGCAATCAGTGTGATAAAACTCATAGGGTTTTATCTGATGCATTTTTTGAATCGGTGTGAAGTAGCCAATTTAGGTTTGTCCTCGGATATAACAATACCAAGTTTAACACAGTGAAATATTATGGTGGGAGGCGGTCAACATGATACAAGCAGTGGTCGGTGGCAAGGGTACCGGAAAAACCAAAACCTTGGTAAACATGGCCAACAAAGCTTTAGATGAGACCAAGGGTGAAATTGTCTTTATCAGCGGGGAAAGACGCAGGATGATTGAATTGAACCACAGAATTCGGTTGATACAGCTCAGAGACTTTGATATTAAAGATATGGATGTGTTTTATGGCTTTTTAAGCGGGATTATAGCACAAAACTATGATATTGAAAGAATCTTCATAGACGGACTTTTGGAATATCTAGATGAGGATTTGGCTGATATCGGTGATTGGATCGCTGATATAGGCAAAATTGCAGAGGAATTTAATATTAGCTTTACAATTTCCATGAACGGTGATCCTGATAGCGTTCCTACCTTTTTAAAGGAATATATTGCATAACTAAGAGGTATTCCAAAAGCCGAGGGGACACCATAACCCTTGGCTTTTCTTTGGAAATTTCCAATTGTTTTGCTTAACGATCGAATACTTTCCTGAACTATTATAGGGGAGTTTTTTTATTGGCATTTGTAGAATAATGTCATCCGGTGTGTTTCGTTGGCTGTATTGACGCTGTCAAGGGTGTAGGATATAATTAACAGAAGATGCTCGGAACTGCTCGTATCTTGTCCTGATTGATAGGCAAGGCCTCTTCCCGGCAATGATTACAGCTGCTTCCCATATGATAGCGGTATATAGGATGGTGGAGTATAAGATGTATTATTTGAGTACCAGAAATAATGAATTAAGAATGCATTCCATGGATGCCATTAAACAGGGCATATCCCAGGAGGGGGGATTGTTTGTACCGGAAACCATCCCCAAATTATCAAACCGTGATTTCTTAGAACTGGCCGATAAGGACTATAGGTCACGGGCTTTTAAGGTCCTTTCTTCATATCTAAGGGACTATAGTACGGAAGATTTGAATAGAATCATTTATGCCGCCTATGGGAAGGATAACTTTGACTGTCCGGAAATAGCCCCTGTAAAAAAGCTTGACGACAGCTTATTTATTCAGGAGCTTTGGCATGGGCCCACCTATGCCTTTAAGGATATGGCCCTTCAGATCCTGCCCTACCTTATGACCTATGCAGTAGCCAAAACTGGCGAGGATAAGGAAATAGTCATTTTGGTGGCTACCTCGGGTGATACCGGTAAAGCAGCCCTTGAGGGGTTTAGGGATGTTAATGGCACCCAAATCATAGTATTTTACCCCAATGAAGGGGTAAGTCCCATCCAAAAATTACAGATGGTAACCCAAGAAGGAAAGAATGTACATGTGGCAGCGGTTAAGGGTAATTTCGATGATACTCAGACCGGGGTCAAGTCCATATTTACTGACGGTCGTTTTAGCAAGCTGTTAGAAGACCGGGGAAAGAGGTTTTCTTCTGCTAATTCCATCAATTGGGGGAGATTAGTACCACAAATAGTATACTATGTATCGGCTTACACGGATTTACTCAAGAGCAATGATTTGGATCCCGGGGAGAAGTTCAATATTGTGGTTCCCACCGGCAATTTTGGCAATATACTGGCAGCTTATTACGCTAAGAATATGGGAGTACCCATAGACAAGCTGATTTGCGCCTCCAATAGAAATAATATTCTCACGGACTTCATTAAGACAGGGGTATATGATACAAGGCGAGATTTTTATAAGACCATCTCTCCCTCTATGGATATATTAATATCCAGTAATTTGGAGAGACTATTATTTGAACTCTGTGACAGACAAGACCATCAATTACGAATTTGGATGGGCGAACTAAATGAGACCGGCAGATACAAACTGGATGGGGAGAGCCTTAAAATGCTTCAATCCATATTATGGGGTGGGAGCGCTGATGAGGAGCAGACCCTGAAGGCCATTAGGGATACCTATAGGCAATATAATTATATAATAGATCCCCATACGGCCGTTGGTAAATGGGTATACGATGAATACAGGGAAGAAACCAGGGATACCAAAAAAGCTATTTTAGTATCCACCGCGAGTCCCTTTAAATTCCCGGGCGATGTATTAAAGGCTATCAAAGGTATGGAGTACATCCAAGGTAAGGATGATTTTCAAGTGCTGGAGGCCTTGGCGTCAGTATCAGGAACGAAGATACCACCGGGGCTTAGTGAACTAGAGAACAAACCTGTCTTGCATCAGACTACACTTGCTGCTGGCAATATGCGGCAGGCAATCATTAACTTTTTGGAATTGGATGGATAAATTATGAGAATAGCTGTAGCACAATACAATCCAACGATTGGTGACCTGGAGGGTAACACATCAAAAACTATCGATTTTATTGTTAAGGCCAAAGAACAAAAATGTGACCTGGTTGTTTTTCCGGAACTCAGCATAACAGGATACCCGCCTCGTGATCTCCTGCTAAGAAGTGCCTTTTTGAAGGCCTGTGACAGGGCCTTGCATCAAATCTTACCCTATACCAAGGGGATAGGCGTTATTATAGGTACTGTAATGGCCGGTTCCTATGACCATTTATTATATAACAGTGCCATTTTAGTGGAGGATGGTATTATAACCGGAAGGGTAGATAAAAGCCTGTTACCCAATTACGATGTGTTTGATGAGGCCAGATATTTCCATCCTTCCAAGCAGATAAAATGTCTCCGGTTCAGAGGGAAAAAATTGGGCGTATCAATATGTGAGGACATATGGAATGATGAGGACTTATTTGGTCACCAAAAATATGCAAGAAATATTCTGGATGAACTAAGTGAAGATAGTCCTGACATATTTATTAATCTATCTGCTTCTCCGTACCATTATGGGAAACACCAGATTCGTATGGAAATGATAGCCCACTATACCAGGAAATATGGTATCCCCTTTATATATACCAACCAAATTGGGGGAAATGACGAATTGGTATTTGACGGTTCCAGTATGGTTTACGATGGTAGCGGACAATTGGTTCTCCATGCCAAGCCCTTCGAAGAGGACATTATAATATATGATACTGAGAAGCCATATCCAGGATTGGCAGGCCAAAAAGAGGATATTTCTTGGATGTACAGGGGTTTAGTCCTTGGAGTTAAGGATTATTTCCATAAGACGGGCTTTAAGAAAACCATTTTGGGATTAAGTGGCGGTATTGATTCTGCATTGTTGGCATGTATAGCCAAAGATGCCTTGGGACCTGATAATGTGCTGGGGGTGTTTATGCCCTCCAGGTATACATCTGAAGAGAGCAGGATAGATGCCGATAAGCTTGCGTCAAACCTTGGGATAAAGTACATGACTATTCCAATCGAGGATGTCTTTCACGATTATCTGAATATATTTAATCGGGATGGGCAAATGCACGGAGATCTGGCGGAGGAAAATATCCAGGCCAGAATACGGGGTAACATACTCATGTTCATCGCCAACAGGGAAGGGCGGGTTTTAGTTTGTCCCAGCAACAAATCCGAAATAGCTGTCGGCTATTCAACCCTATATGGGGACTCCTGTGGTGGTATAGCAGTATTAGGTGATGTTCTTAAGACCGATGTTTATAAGCTATGCAGATATATAAATCGTAAAGGAGAAATAATTCCAAGCAACATAATCTTAAAGGCTCCAACAGCAGAGTTGAGAGACAACCAAAAGGATGAAGATTCCCTGCCCCCATATTCCGTATTAGATGAAGTCCTAAGAATGTATATCGAACAAAATGTTCCCTTGGAGGAAATCATCCATAAAGGATTTGATCGGGAAACCGTATATAGAATAATCAACATGATCGACAGAGCCGAATACAAGCGCAGGCAGATACCTCCGATAATCAGGCTCAGCCATGGTGACTTTGGCCTTGGAAGAAGGCATCCCGTAGTCCATGGTTTCAGGCCTGAAAGATACGAATCATGAGAATGTTTGTAGCTATTGCCGAAATAGATATCAGACTGTATAATTCCCAATCATTAAAGGAGAAAAGGCAGATATTAAAAAGTCTTGTTTCAAAGATTAGGAATCAGTTTAATGTATCCATAGCGGAGATTGACGGTTTGGATACCTGGCAACGAGCAAGTTTGGGATTTGCCTGTGTAGCCAACAATTCTGTTCAAGCTGAAAAACAGATGAACAGGGTGCTGGAATATATAGAGCAGGATATACGACTTGAGGTGGTAAATATCCGTAAGGATATATTGTAATATATGGGATAATCAGCCTTAGTTTTAGCCAGAAGCGAAAATTATAGTAGTGTAATAAACCTGATAGTTTATTTGGTTATTGGCACTGGCTGATGGATAGCCTTAAGGGGGAATGGCGTATTGTAATCTTACGAAACGATAAGGGAGTATATGTCCAACCCAAAGGAAGCATATCTTTTTTAACCGTCGACACAATAGAAAGACAAGTCTATGATTTTATCAGAAAAGATGATACCAAGTTGGTAATCGATCTTTCTAAGGTAAACTTTTTAGATAGCGCAGGGTTGGGAATGTTGATATCTTTCCTTAAGCATATGAAGAGCCAAAACGGAATAATGATTGTGGAGTATCCCCAATTGGGGGTACAGAAGCTATTGGAGATGACACGCATGGATGAACTGTTTGAGATAAAGAAAACCCCCGAACCATCAACAGGTAGTTGGGGTGAATATATATAAAAAATAAAGCATCGGACATGGAAATATGTCCGATGCTTTATTTTTGCCGTAAATTAATGGGAGCGAAAAGGTATAACAAATAGCTTTGGGCTACCAAATCCTATGCTGCGGCAATTTGCAGGGGTAAATGATTTAGCTTAATCGCGGAGGGGTCAAGCTCGATTTATTGGATATTAACATAGTATGTTAATATCATAACATTTATATGGAGGAGTATAGACATGATGGAGGGATATAAACCAAAAGATCTCACAAAGGTATGGGAATCGGATAATGCTGTACTACCCTTCCCGCCAAATTCTAAATTGGCCCGAGCCTTCTTTGTTGCCCAAAGATATACAACCGCCTTCCCACCAAGGGAGGCCTTGAATAGGGGAACTATGTTCCCGGAATTGTTTACCCCCTGGCCCAGTAACGATAGGGTAGGTATGTAAAGGAGGATGTTCTTCATGACAGTAAGCGATAGAGTCCGACTTCTGGATGAAATCCGTATTTTGGAATTTATAGCAGTGGAGCTTAATTTGTATTTAGACAATAACCCCAATGATCATAAGGCCATTAGAGATTATAATTCTTTTACCAAACAATTAATGGCGGTAAAAGATGAATATCAAAGAAGGTACGGTCCATTGAGCAATTTCGGAACAGCATGGAGCCAATCCCCCTGGGCATGGCTAAACGACCCATGGCCATGGGAACTTGATTAGAGGGAGGAATATTTATATGTGGATATATGAAAAAAAGTTGCAATTTCCCATCAGAATCAAAAACCCAAACCCAAAGATGGCAACCCTTATAATTAGCCAATACGGAGGTCCGGACGGAGAATTAGCCGCATCCCTAAGATATTTATCTCAGAGATACATTATGCCTATATCCGAAGGGAAAGCCCTTTTAACGGACATAGGTACCGAGGAGCTTGCCCATTTCGAGATGGTGGGTACCATGGTTTATCAACTGATGAAGGGCGCCTCAGATGAAGAAATCAAGGCATCAGGAGCCGGACCATATTTTACAGATCATGGACGGGGTGTTTATCCTACGTCTGCAGCAGGCAATCCATTTACTGCAGCATATATTCAATCAAAAGGCGATCCCATAGCAGATCTGAATGAGGACCTGGCGGCAGAACAAAAGGCACGCAGTACTTATGAATGGCTTTTAAGAATGGCGGATGATCCTGATGTTATAGAGCCTCTAAAGTTCCTAAGACAACGGGAAGTGGTTCACTACCAAAGATTTGGCGAATTATTAATGAAGGTTCAAGATTACGTAGAATCAAAAAAATATTTTTAGCTATTAAGAGAAACATGTAGTAAGGATATTAAGAGCCTGTTTAGAAAAGTCGGCCCATACCTTGCCCGATCAGCGGCCAAGACATGGGCCGATTTTATGCCGTTTAGTCATGCTTTTCCGGTATGTGGTTGAGGAACATAACAGATACCTGGGTCCAAACCATGTATATTTATTGGAATAGAAATAGGGAAGCGGCCTAATTATGACATGTTGTTGGATATGATTTGGTTGTTTTATCAATTTGATGTATAATTTAGAGGGGTATCGGGTGTAAGCTAATAAGGAGGTAGAGATACCGTTATGGTGCAAGGAAATACTGATGGATTGTCCAAGATAATTATAGCAGAGCTGGAATCCTTATTTGATGTCATAGTACCCAGGGATGAGTTTTGTACCCATGAGATTATTGATAAACTGTGCAAATTGACAACGATCGCTAATAGAGAGATATCCATATATATTGACCGAAATGGAAGGGTCTTAGACGTTTCTGTAGGAGATATAGGTCAGGTAGCCCTGCCCTATATGCGTACTCGCAGGAGTAAAACACGTCTAAATGGGATAAGGTGCATTCATACCCACCCGGGTGGAAGCGGAACCTTGTCTGGCGTAGATTTAAACGCTTTGACGACTATGAATTTGGATTCAATAGCTGCTATAGGAGTATTTGATGGAAAGTTTAGTCAAGGATATGCGGCCTTTATCAATCCACCGGAAAGTGAACAAGAAATTACCATAGTCGGACCTATGTCCCGAACGGAGTTTTGCCATAGGGAGCTGATGGAATATATATATGAAAGGGACAAGGCTATTCAACACAGGGACACGGTAGAAGTAGTAGATGATAACGAGGAGAGAGCCATACTTGTTGGGTTGGATTCATATGGTGAGGGAGTGACATCACTGGAGGAGTTAGAACAACTGGCAGATACGGCAGGGGCGGTTGTTGTCAGCAAGATGACCCAAAACAGAAAGGTGCCTGATACAGCCACCTACATAGGAAAAGGAAAGGCAGAAGAGCTGGCTTTACTGTGCAGGGCGCATAATGTAAATCTTGTTATTTTTGATGATGAACTTTCTCCATCCCAGATTCGAAATTTAAACGATATTATAGGAATCAGGATTATAGACAGGACGGCCTTAATTCTGGACATTTTCGCCGGAAGGGCTGTATCCAGGGAAGGGAAGCTCCAGGTAGAATTAGCCCAATTGAAATATAGATTGCCCAGGCTAATGGGAATGGGCGTTATGCTTTCCAGATTGGGCGCAGGCATCGGTACAAGGGGCCCCGGGGAAAAGAAACTGGAAACCGATAGAAGACACATTCGCAGAAGGATTGGGGAGATAGAGAGGGATCTGGATAAGGTCAGGGATAGGCGTCAGTCCCTGCGGGAAAGAAGGGAAAGGAACCAGATACCCGTAGTTGCCCTGGTAGGCTACACAAATGCTGGTAAAAGCAGTTTAATGAATGCCCTGAGTGGGAGTAGCGTGTTGGTCGAGAACAAGCTCTTTGCCACCCTTGATCCCATACATCGGGGTATAACCCTACCCAATGGGCAGGAAATTCTTCTAGTGGATACTGTGGGATTTATTAATAAGCTGCCCCATGATCTTGTAGAGGCCTTTAAGTCCACCTTGGAGGAGGCTGTCTATGCTGATCTGCTTCTTCATGTAGTGGACGCTTCATCACTAAATCTGGAAGAGCAGATGGTTGTTGTGGAACATCTTTTGGATTCCCTGGGCTGCAGCCAAACCATCATTACAGTCTATAATAAAATGGATATTGTAGGGGAAGAAGTTTTTGGTGCACCTGGGAAAAAACCAACAGCATATATTTCATCCATGGATAAAACGGGTCTGGAAGAACTGGTAGAGTTAATTGCAGAAAATTTGCCTGTCAAAAGAAGGAGGGTGGAATTGCTTATCCCTTATGAGGACGGACATGTGCTATCCCAGATACACGATCAGGGACAAGTATTGAAGGAAGAATACAGGGGTGATGGAATATATTTTTATGCAGAACTGGATCCAGTATCTTATGGCCGCCTTATCAAGTATGAAATCAAATAAAAGGGTATATTTTTTGTTTTGAAGTATAGATTAGAGGTATATAAATGTACAAGCAGGCTACATGACAAAAAAATAGGAGTGATAATCATGAAGGTATTTGTCGATCAGGATCTATGTATCAGTTGTGGGTTATGCATTAGCATATGCGAGGACGTATTTTCCTGGAATGAAGATGATAAAGCAGAAGCCATCGATGATGAAATTCCTGAGGATTTGGTAGAAGATGTTGAGGAAGCTGTGGAAAGTTGCCCCACTGAAGCAATTAAGTATCAAGAATGATGAAGCTAAAATAACCCACTTCAGGGAATCTACCCGGGGTGGGTTATTCATATATCATACACACAAACCATTTAATGTAAATTAATCGATTTTATTTATGCAATCTTTTCAAAAAAGCACCCATGATTTTTGATAATATAGCTATAGCCAGATTGTTCTTATAGGGATATAATTGTTTTATATTAATAGAAACCCTTGATTTGTATCATAATGATGCAAAATAATAATGTGGAGGGATAATAATGGCAAGTGTAACCATGAAACAATTGTATAAAGTATATCCAGGGGGCGTCACTGCCGTCAGTGATTTTAACCTTGATGTAGCCGATAAAGAATTTATTGTTCTTGTCGGACCTTCAGGATGTGGAAAAACCACTACCCTGAGAATGGTTGCAGGGCTGGAAGAGATTACTGAAGGAGAACTTTATATTGGCGATAAGTTAATGAATGACGTAGCTCCAAAAGACAGGGATATCGCAATGGTTTTCCAAAACTATGCACTTTATCCTCATATGACTGTTTATGATAACATGGCTTTCGGACTTAAACTGAGGAAAACCCCCAAAGCTGAGATAGACCGCCGTGTTAAAGAGGCTTCAAGGATTCTGGATATTGAGCACCTACTCAACAGAAAGCCCAAGGCCTTGTCAGGTGGACAAAGACAAAGGGTGGCCCTGGGTCGTGCTATTGTTCGTGAACCCAAGGTTTTCCTAATGGACGAACCTCTATCTAACTTAGACGCTAAGTTAAGGGTTCAAATGAGAACTGAGATCACAAAGCTCCATAATAGGTTGCAGACAACGTTTATATATGTTACTCATGACCAGACAGAAGCCATGACTATGGGTACCAGAATCGTTGTTATGAAGGACGGATTCATCCAACAGGTTGACTCCCCTCAAAACCTCTACGATTATCCTGTAAATCTTTTCGTTGCCGGATTTATTGGAAGTCCTCAGATGAACTTTATTGATGTGGCCTTGACCAAAGAAGGCGACTCAGTATATGCCGTATTTGGCGAAAACAAGATCAGAATACCCGAAGGCAAGATCAAGAAGCTAAAGGATTCTTCCTATATTGGAAAAGAGGTAATCATGGGTGTAAGGCCCGAGGATCTTCACGACGAAGAAATATTCCTGCAAAGTGCAGCTGACAGCACCATTAAGGCATATGTAGACGTCGTAGAATTGATGGGTTCGGAAACTTACCTATATCTAAACGTAGCAGGCTCCAATATTACCGCCAGGGTAGACCCAAGATCTACTGCCAGGGCCGGTGACACTATCAAGATAGCTCTGGATCCTAATAGACTTCATTTCTTTGATAAGGATACAGAGGAGAGTTTACTCCTTAGATAGAACCCATGGGGTTTTACGAAGTCAAATAGATTTTTGAAAAAAAAGAGGATTTTGCGAGAAAAAGCAGAAATATTATCAGATAGATGGTATTTCTGCTTTTTTAATGCCAAAATCGATACAGACTTGCAATACCCCAATAAGCCTCTACTCTAATGTCGATTTTCCTGGGTATATGCATAATATCTATATAAAAAGTCCTTCCGGTGTCATATTAGGACAAAATTCCCACTTTATTATAACAACAAAATTATATATACTTGTAATAGAGGCCACAGACTAAGCTCAAATACTCCAGGTAGCAGGGTCTTGAAACTACATTGCATGTCGAATGTAGGAAAAAGGTGATAGAATGTTGATAGAGCGACACATGCAAAGGATCTTGGGTAAAATAGCCAAAAGTATACAGGTGGAAATAGATGTACTTAATTCCGACGGCGAAATTGTGGCAAGCAGCAATAAACCTCGGATTGGTGTTCAGGAGGTCTTTGTAAAGGCTAATCCTAACATAGGGGAGAAAAATAGGTTTATATTTGGCGGGCGTACTTATATGAAATTTAACGCCGGTATCAATCGTATTTACTATCTTTCCATGGAAGGAACCAGCAGGGCAATTACGAACTACTGCATCCTGGCTATCTCCCTAATGGAATTATACTTAAAAACAACCATCAAGAAGATGGACAAGGAAGATACCATATCTGCTGCCTTGACGGGGCAGATAACGGACTTGGAGTTTCATGAAGCTGTAGAGAATTTTAGTATCGAAGTCAATATACCACGATGTGTTTTTGTTATTAGGACAGTGGGTAAGGAAGCACTTGAAATATATAAGATCATGCTAAATGTCTTCCCGAAGCATATGGAGGATTTTCTAGTCCTGATAGATAGTCAAACTATTGGATTGCTTAAAACCATAATAGACGATATGGATAAAAGTGATCTGATGCAACTGGGTGTTGCCATTGAAGATACTATTTTAAATGAGGCTTCAGTAGAATCCTATATTGGTATTGGTAAGGTCAAGGATAATATCTACGATATACGCGAGTCGTATTTGGAGGCTGAGAGTGCCATAAATATAGGCATAATCCATGAACCCAGCCTAAGGGTGTATTCTTATGAAACCCTGTTACTGGAGAGATTTTTAGGTGAGATATCCGCCAGTATAGGTGAAAAATATTATAAGCAAATATTCCATGAGGAATATGCTAAAGTTTTAACCGATGAGATGATTGCTACAGTAGAGAAGTTTTTTGAAAACCACTTAAATCTCAGCGAAACTTCCAGACAACTCTATATTCATAGAAACACTCTGGTTTATAGGTTGGATAAAATCCAAAATACCTTGGGACTTGATCTGAGGAATTTCCATGATGCAGTAACTTTTAAAATAATGATGATGTTGGAAAGACAATATCGGGAGTGTTCAAATTGATACAATTTAAGAATGTCTCAAAGATATATGAAAACGGTACCAAAGCTTTGACTAATATAGATCTAAAAATAGAGAAAGGAGAATTTGTTTTTCTGGTAGGGCCCAGCGGAGCAGGCAAGAGTACTGCCATAAAGCTACTACTAAAGGAAACAGAGCCAACCAGCGGGCAAATAATAGTAAACGGTAGGGATATAACCGAGATAAAAAAAAGAGAGATACCGTTCCATAGAAGAAATATTGGAACCGTCTTTCAGGACTTCAGGCTGTTGCCGGATAAAACGGTTTATGAGAATGTAGCTTTTGCTATGGAGATTATAGAGGCCAGGGAAAGGGATATAAGACGGCAGGTACCCAATGTTCTTGGCATGGTAGGTTTGGCTTCAAAAGCCGACTCCTATCCCCATCAGTTATCAGGCGGGGAACAGCAACGTACCACCTTAGCCAGGGCAATAGTGAACAATCCGTCAATTTTAGTAGCAGATGAGCCTACGGGGAATTTGGATCCTGATACCTCCATGGATATAATGCGAATTATTAACATGATAAACCATAGGGGGACAACAGTTATCATGGCTACACATGCCGACGATATAGTCAATGCCATGAGAAAGAGGGTAGTTACCTTTAACAAAGGGGTTATTATCAGGGATCAGGAGAAGGGTAGGTATACAGGTGAAGATTAGAACGGTTAAGAACTTTTTTAAGGGAGCTATTCGTAACATTTTTCGAAATAGAGTACTGTCCTTTGCGTCAATTATTGCAATTATGTCCGCACTGTTCATATTGGGTGTAGTACTAATACTTGCCTTCAATCTGGAACATATGGCAGGTGGCATAGAATCAAAGATGGAGATAACCATTTTTCTGGATAAATCCGTTGGGCAGCTCCAGGGGAAGGCGGTATTTGATCAGGTAAAAGAGTTTGATGGTGTCTATGATGTGGAATTTGTATCCAAGGAGCAGGGACTGGTTGAATGGAAACGGGATTTGGGTGAAAAAGGCAGCTTGCTTGACGGTTACGAAGGGGCGAGCAATCCCCTACCTGATAAGTTAATACTCAAGGTAGAAAAACCCGAATACGTAGACAGCATTATAACAAAAGCTAATTCTATTCCCGAGGTGGACAAGATAAACTACAGTCGGGAAGTGGCTGACACCATCGGAAAGATAGCCAGGGGCTCTCGTATAATTGGCCTATGGCTCATGATACTGTTGATTTCCGTTGCCATGATCATTATAAACAATACCGTTAAAATTACTATATATTCCCGACGCAATGAAATCAGTATCATGAAAAATGTTGGAGCTACAGACGCCTATATCCGTTGGCCATACATTATTGAGGGCTTTACTTTGGGGATGTTTGCCGCCATTCTAGCAGGAGTCTTAGTAATTGGTGGCTACAATCTGTTATTGGACAGAAGCATTCAATTATCCAATAATTACAGCTTTCTCAGCCTATTTCAACCCCTGCCTATGGAAAGTGTGATATATGATATAGGGCTTATCTTTATATTGGTAGGTAGTGGGGTTGGAGTATTAGCCAGCTTTTTTTCCACCAGGAAATATCTGGATGTGTAATACAGGAGATGATCCAATCCCCTGTCTTAGTCGATAATACACATGATGGTTATTGAACCTTCATTTGAGCATAGATAGAGAAAAATAATATCATCAATAACCTATCATGTATAGCGTATATATCAAACCAACCAGGACGATGAGTTAATGTGTCTAAGGATATAAAATGTTATGTGGGGTGTTAATGTGAAACGGATAGTGGTATGGGTGTGTGCACTGGTATTCCTATTTTCTACAACAACGTCGGTACTTGCAGATGAAATTGATCAACACAGAAATGAGGCAGAAGAGGTAAATCAGGAAATAGAAGAAACCCAGGATCTATTGGACCGTGTTAGGGGGGAGCAAGTCCAGATATCCAACCAGCTGGAGAAAATTGACAGGGACATAAGGGAAAAGGAAAAAGAATTAATACATATTCAAGAAAAGCTGGATGATACTATGGCCTTGTTGGATGAGACAAAACAAGAATTAAAAGCAGCTGAAGTAGAGGCTAAAAAGTTTGAAAAGTTGATGGCCGATCGGCTTTGTGCCATGTACATGATGGAGGGCACATCTTATCTGGAACTTCTGTTTGGAGCCAGAAGTCTTAATGAGTTCCTGGATCGGTTTGAGATGGTCAAGTTTATGATTGCCTTCGATAACCAGGTATTTGATCAAATGGTGGAACTACAAAATGCTATAGCGGAAAAGAAAAAGGAATTGGAAATTCAAGAGAAGGCCATTAGGGAAACCAAGGATGAAATATCACAGCAAAAGAGCCTGATTGAAGCTAAGAAAAGTGAAAGGCTTCAGGTGATGATCCAGCTTAAGGATGAAGAACAGCAATATGAAAAGGACCTGGAGGTATTGGAACAAACCTCCAGGGATCTGGAACATACCATTCAGAGGCTACTGAAGGAGCAGGAGCAAAGAAGGCTCGAAGAAGAGAAAAAACGAAAAGAGGAAGAACAGCGTCGCAAGGAAGAAGAGGAAAGGCGCCGCAAGGAAGAGGAGCAAAAGCGTAAGGCAGAAGAGCAAGGGAAAAAAGAAGAGGGAGGAAATAAGGAAGAAAAGGAGAAAGGCGGCGGACAGCAGGAACAGAAGGATCAGGACAGGGGAGATAACAAGGGCAGTTCTTCCATGATATGGCCTGTCCCAGGATATAACCATATTTCCTCCGGATATGGGAACAGGTGGCATCCTGTCCACAAAGAGTATAGGATGCATACCGGAATAGATATCAGCGGTGGGGGAATAAATGGCAAGGATGCCGTTGCCGTTGCTGATGGTACCGTAATACTTTCCCAAACGTATGGTGGGTATGGAAACTGTGTCATCGTAGATCATGGCGGTGGCATTACGACGGTTTATGCCCATGGCTCTAAATTGCTGGTATCGGTGGGGCAGAAGGTAAAGTCAGGACAGGCTGTAATGAAGATCGGCAGTACCGGTGTTTCTACGGGGCCTCATCTGCACTTTGAGGTACGAAAAAATGGTTCCCATGTAAACCCACTTCCTTATTTGGGAAGGTAAGAGTAGCATACTATTTCTGACTGGTTTTATTCAGTAGGAATATACAGGGGGACAGGACTCTGAAGCCTGTCCCCTTATCTTATGCAATAGATGGATTTGTTTCCCCAAAAGGGTATATTATGCAACATAATCTGCGATTTTATAAGGAAATCCCCTACCTTGGAGCTAGCAAAATTAGTTTTGAAATCTACGGGATTAGTGCTATAATAGGATATGATTTATTCCCTTGCTTAGGATCTTGTACCCGAGGCAAGGGAAAAGACTACCTGGGGTTTTGTAAACCCGGGGTTGGGAGGATCTGATATATGATCAGTAAAAAATCAGCCGCCCTAGGGGCAGTTGTACTTATACTTGTAACAGCTTTCCTTACAGCCTTCTTAACTATCCAAGTGGGCACATACATTGATATAAGAAACGGGAATAGGGTAATAGTATCCAAGCAGGACTACCAGCTGCTTAATACCTATTATAGGAAGTTGGAAACAGTAAGGCGGGATATAGAGTCTAATTATATAGAGGAAACCAACCGCGAAGACCTCTTCGAAGGAGCCATAAAAGGGATGGTTGCCTCCCTGGGGGATCCTTATTCCTACTACCTGAATGATGAGGAATTGGAAGATTTTAATATTGCTACTTCGGGTACCTATCAGGGAATCGGTGTTTCTATTGAAAAATCAGAGGATAATTTAATAATGATATTTCAAGTATT
This sequence comes from Clostridiales bacterium, assembly GCA_012518535.1. GTDB lineage: Bacteria > Bacillota > Clostridia > Caldicoprobacterales > UBA3941 > UBA3941. The sequence goes on from JAAYRX010000176.1 coordinate 49,856, forward strand.
TAAAAACAGTCCGGCCATGGAGGCAGGCTTGCTAACCGGAGATAAGATAATAAAGGTGGATGGAGAGGATGTAGACTGGAGTGTGTATGAGCAGGCCGTAGCCAGGATGAAGACTGGGGAGCCAGGGAGTACCGTTAATATTACAGTTTTAAGAGACGGTGAAATGATCGATTATACCGTACGGAGGGATATAGTCGAATTGCCCGATTTGGAATATGAGATGTTGGAAGACGATATTGGGTATATCTGGCTATATAGCTTTGATGGTGCTGCCGCAAAGAACTTCAAAAATGCTATTGAAGATTTGAAAAAGAAAGATATGAAGGGTCTCGTATTGGATCTGCGGGGGAACGGCGGTGGACTTTTGGAAGTATGCAGGGAAATAGCTGATGTGCTATTACCCGAGGGCCTGGTTGTTTATAGCGAGAGCCGGAGCGGAAAGAGAACTGAATATAAATCGGATTCTGAAGAGCTGGGTATTCCCCTGGTTGTATTGGTTAACGAATATAGTGCCAGCGCATCTGAAGTCCTGGCAGGTGCTGTTCAGGACTATGGAGCAGGTACCATTATAGGTACTACGACTTATGGGAAAGGAGTAGTACAAACTATGAGACCCTACAGGGATGGTGGTGCCTTAAAATTAACCACATACAAGTATTTTACTCCTAAAGGACGAGACATCAACCAAAAGGGTATTGAACCGGACATAAAGGTGGAGATGACCGAAGAAGCGAAAGAGTTTTTAAAGGAGAATCCGAGAGAAAGCCTGCCCATCCAGCTGGATGCTCCCCTGTTAAAAGGGATTGAGGAGATCAAATTGAAGCTGGAGAGACCTGCAGCCCAATAAATATTGGCATGTTTATCGAAATAAATGCAGAATTATGACCCTGATAAGGACAGGGTTGGATTGCCCATCCCAGCAAGGAGGTAAAAAATGCAATTGTTGATACAATTACTTACTTCCTACTCACAAGTAATTAGCAGTTTTTTCTATATCGGAATCGTGCTGTTGACTTATTTGCGGATACAAAGGAATGCCCAACTGGAGGAAGACTGGTTGGGCATTCTCCGCAATCCAGTAAATACCCAGCTTTACTACGTACTTCTCTACGGCCTGATAGGGGGAATAGTCACCAGCTTTATTATCCTATTTTTTAAGATAAGGATAGAATATGAAGCTATGCTTATTATTTGGCCCGTATCACTTTTTTTGATGTTATTTAATCCTCGCTACCTATGCCCCTCATATTCGATAGGGATCGTTTCCCTGTTGTCCCTTGTTTTTGGATGGCCACGGATGGAGGTTCTGCCGATGATTATATTACTGGGTATACTACACCTGGTAGAAAGTCTCCTTATACTAATAGATGGAGCCAGGGACAGTATTCCAGTATATATGGAACATCATAGGTTTATACCGGCAGGAGCCCATATTATGAACAGGATGTGGCCTATTCCCCTGGTTATAACAACTACACCTGGGCAATTGGTGTTTCCGGCAGTAGTGGTATTGACATACGACGATCGAGCCATCACTCAAACCACTCAGAAGAGGACCAGGGAATCTAGTTTTTGGGCAGGGGTCTATGGTTTGACATTATTAGTTTTAGGCATGTTATCAAACCTAGTAGAAGGACTTATTTATTTGACCGCATTACTGGTGCCCCTTCTTCATGAGTTCCTGGTTCTTTGGAACAGACAAAGGCAGTTAAAGGGCGAGCCGGTTTTTAAGGCACCTTGGAGGGGTATAAGAATATTGGATGTATTACCGGATAAGATAGGTAAGACCGTGGGGCTTAAGCAGGGGGATATAATCTTAAGCATTAATGGCAGGCAGGTAAATAGTGAAGCGATGCTCAAAGAAATCCTAAGGGATTCTCCTAACCATATATGGGTGACAGTCCTGAGGGAGGATGGTGAAAGCGCGGAGCTTGAATACAGGGATTATGAAAGGGGTATAAGGGATCTGGGGCTCATGCTTGTACCCCGGACCACAGGAAAATATTACTCCTTTAGGCATCAGAAAGGATTGTTGTCAAGGTTGTGGGACAATTATTTTTCCGGTTAGGCTTGTTGCTGATTTTTATTAGGACCGGGTCTAGACTTCGCCCAGATGATATATGGATTGTATGGGTGAAGTTTTTTTATTTTACGAACAGGCGTTCTATTATTAACACAAATATGATATAATGACTTCATTGTATATCTTAGAATAAATTGGTTTTTTATAATGGGACAAGCCGCTGTTTCCTTCAAATCGGAGGTCGAGATAATCAGCTAAAAATGATATGTATCCTATTAGTTAGCGTGACGAATTAACAATTCAATTGCAGAGGAGTGTGAGGTGGATGGAATTTGTGATAAGATCCACTATGAAGCCCCAAGGCGATCAGCCCAAAGCCATCGCCTCCTTAGTCGAGGGGCTGAATAAAGGAGAAAAATACATGACTCTTTTGGGTGTGACCGGGTCAGGAAAGACATTTACCATGGCCAATACCATAGAGAAGGTACAGAGACCTACCCTGGTGCTGGCACATAATAAGACCTTGGCTGCCCAACTGTATAGCGAGTTTAAGGAGCTTTTTCCAGATAATTCAGTAGAATATTTTGTAAGCTATTACGATTATTATCAGCCTGAAGCCTATATGCCTATAAGCGATACCTATATAGAAAAGGATGCCTCCATCAATGATGAAATCGATAAGCTTAGGCATTCGGCTACTTCAGCATTATTTGAGCGACGGGATGTTATAGTTGTTGCCAGCGTATCCTGTATCTATGGCCTGGGAAACCCTGTAGAGTACAGGGATTTAACGGTGTCCTTGAGGGTTGGCATGAATAGGGATCGTAACGAGATAATCAGAAAGCTGGTTGATATACAGTATGAAAGAAACGATATTAATTTCATAAGGGGAACTTTCAGAGTACGGGGGGATGTACTGGAGATTTTCCCTGCGTCTTCATCGGAGCACGCTGTGAGGGTAGAGTTTTTTGGCGATGAAATTGACAGAATATCCGAAGTTGATGTGCTGACTGGTGAGATCTTAGGCCTACGAAACCATATAGCCATCTTTCCGGCATCCCACTATGCTGCATCCAGGGAGAGGCTGGAGAGGGCTATAGAGATGATAGAGGTGGATCTGGAGAGGAGAATAGATGAGCTACAGGCGCAGGATAAGCCGCTGGAAGCCCAACGGCTTAAGCAAAGGACTAATTATGACATTGAAATGATGCGTGAGATTGGATATTGCAATGGAATAGAGAACTACTCCAGGTATATGGACGGCAGGCAGGTTGGCGAGCCGCCATTTACCCTGTTGGATTATTTTCCTGAAGATTATCTTCTGATAGTAGACGAATCCCATGTAACCTTCCCGCAGGTCAGAGCCATGTACGCCGGAGATCGCTCAAGGAAGGACAGTCTGGTAGAGTACGGATTCAGGTTGCCAGCGGCTTATGATAACAGGCCTCTTAAATTCGAGGAATTTGAAGAGAGGATTTGTCAGGTCATCTGCGTTAGTGCAACCCCTGGCGATTATGAATTATCCCATTCATCCAGAGTGGTAGAACAGATAATAAGGCCAACGGGCCTGATTGATCCCAAGGTCGAGGTTTTTCCCATAGAGGGCCAGATTGACCACTTGATCGGAGAGATACAAAAGGTTGTAGGTCGAAACGAGAGGGTCCTTATAACTACATTGACGAAAAAGATGGCAGAAACCCTGACAGACTTTCTGAAGGAAATGGACATGCGGGTGAGATATCTCCATTCGGATATAGAAACCCTTGAGAGGGTGGAGATTATCAGGGATTTGCGTTTAGGGGTTTTCGATGTTTTGGTAGGTATAAACCTTCTAAGAGAAGGCCTCGATCTTCCTGAAGTTTCTCTTGTGGCCATATTGGATGCTGATAAAGAGGGTTTTCTAAGATCCGAGACGTCTCTGATTCAGACTATAGGTCGTGCAGCTCGGAATGTACAAGGCAAGGTAATAATGTATGCGGATACCATTACCGGGTCTATGAGGAGGGCCATTGACGAGACCAACCGCAGGAGAGAATTGCAGATAGAATACAATAGGAGACATGGCATAGTGCCTACTACTATTGTTAAAGAAGTACATGGCATTATAGAAGCGACCCATGCGGCTGAGGAAAGGTCAGGGTATGATGTTGAAATCCCGGAGACTCAGGAACAAATACTTAAGGTTATCAACGATTTGGAGAAGGAAATGCAAAATGCAGCTATTGCCTTGGAATTTGAGAAAGCAGCTAAGTTAAGAGATGAGATATTTAGGTTAAAAAATGAATTAAATGTTGAAAAATAGGCTTGGATGGTTTTATATGGACAGATGTTCTTGCCTGTCCACAATAGATTGCAGACAGAAATAAGAAGGAGACATAGGAAGATGGAAGCACCAAAAATATACGTAAAGGGAGCCAGGGTAAACAACCTGAAAGATATTGATCTGGAGCTCCCCAGAAATAAATTAATTGTGTTTACTGGACTCAGCGGCTCAGGGAAATCCTCACTGGCCTTTGACACCTTATACGCGGAGGGTCAGAGAAGGTATGTAGAATCTCTTTCTGCCTATGCCAGACAGTTCTTGGGACAAATGGAAAAGCCGGATGTTGACTATATTGAGGGATTGTCACCGGCCATCTCTATAGATCAGAAGACTACCAGCCACAACCCCAGATCCACTGTTGGTACTGTAACCGAGATATATGACTATATGAGACTTTTATTTGCCAGGATAGGTATACCCCATTGTCCAAACTGTGGCAGGGTAATTGAACAGCAGACCGTGGAGCAGATGGTAGATATTATCATGTCCTTGGGGGAACGGAGTCGAATACAGCTATTGGCTCCCCTTGTAAGGGGAAGAAAGGGAGAATATACAAGACTATTGGACCAAATTAGGAAGGATGGGTATGTACGGGTACGTATAGACGGAGAGATGAGGGAACTCTCAGAGGAGATCAGGTTGGACAAAAATAAAAAGCATACCATAGAGGTAATAGTAGATCGCCTGATTATTAGGGAAGGTATAGCTCAACGGCTGGCTGATTCCCTTGAAACAGTCCTTGATCTAAGCGGGGGGTTGGCTATAGTAAATGTCATTGATGGAGATGAGCTTCTCTTCAGCCAGAATTATGCCTGCCCTGAATGTAATATAAACATAGAAGAATTAACCCCCAGGATGTTCTCCTTTAACAATCCCTATGGTGCCTGTGAGACCTGTAGCGGACTTGGTTCTATGATGGAAATAGATCCGGATCTGGTAATCCCTAATAAGAATCTGTCTCTGGCAGAGGGTGCTATTGTAGCTCTGGGATGGAACAATCTAAATGAGAATGGCATTGCCTATATGTATCTAAATGCCCTTAGCCGGCAGTACAATTTTGACCTGAACATTCCCATAAAGGATTTGAGCAAGAAGGTAATAGACATCATACTCTACGGGACCAGGGGCAAGAATATCAAAGTTGATTACAATAGAAATGGCGATATTGGCTCATTCACAGGCCCCTTTGAGGGAATAATCAATAACCTCAAAAGAAGGTACAGGGATACCCAATCGGATTATAGCAGGGACTATATTGAAAAATTAATGACCAACAGAATTTGTCCTGCCTGCAACGGTGCCAGGTTAAAGCCTGAGGTTTTAGCTGTAACAGTTGGAGATAAAAATATATATGAGTTAACTACCATGTCCATAAAGGAATGCCAGGAATTTTTCCAAAACCTTAACCTTTCTCCCAGGCAGGAGATGATAGGGCATCAGATATTTAAGGAGATTCAAGCAAGGTTTGGATTTTTGGTAAATGTTGGATTGGACTATCTTACCCTATCCAGATCAACCAGCAGCCTTTCAGGCGGGGAGGCACAGCGAATTCGTCTTGCAACCCAAATAGGTTCCGGCCTGGTAGGGGTATTATATATCCTCGACGAGCCCAGCATAGGTCTCCACCAGAGGGATAACGGTAAGCTCATCAGGACTCTGAAGGGCCTGAGGGATCTAGGTAACACCCTTATAGTGGTTGAGCACGACGAAGAAACAATACTCTCGTCTGACCATATTGTAGATATTGGCCCAGGGGCAGGGAATCACGGTGGAGAGGTAGTGGCTGTGGGAACACCCATGGAAATAATGAATAATGAGGAATCTGTCACAGGCCAATACTTGTCCGGGAAAAAGCGGATAGATATTCCTCAGGTGCGGAGAAAACCCAATGATAAGTGTCTTGAGATTATAGGGGCGAGGGAAAACAATTTAAAGAATATTGACGTTAAAATACCCATTGGGCTAATGACATGCATTACCGGAGTTTCCGGTTCCGGAAAGAGTTCCTTGGTCAATGAAATCCTGTACAAAGCCCTTGCCAGGGAATTGAATCGTGCAAGGATCAAGGCTGGGAACTATGATAAGATTTTAGGTACCCATTACCTGGACAAGGTTATCGACATCAATCAATCGCCCATAGGCAGAACACCCAGATCCAATCCGGCTACCTATACAGGGGTATTTGACAGCATCCGTGAAGTTTTTGCCATGACAAATGAATCCAAAGTCCGTGGGTATAAGATGGGTAGGTTCAGCTTTAATGTTAGGGGGGGCCGCTGCGAGGCCTGTCAGGGTGATGGAATAATTAAGATAGAGATGCACTTTTTACCTGACATCTATGTACCCTGTGAAGTATGTAAGGGAAAGAGATATAACAGGGAAACTCTGGAAGTCCACTATAAGGGGAAGAATATATCGGATATCCTCAACATGACCGTTGAAGAAGCTTTAGAATTTTTTAAAAACATCCCCAAGATTCAGAGAAAACTGGAAACCCTAAATGATGTAGGGTTGGGCTATATAAAGCTGGGGCAATCTTCCACTACCCTGTCCGGTGGTGAGGCCCAAAGGGTCAAGCTGGCAACGGAGCTCAGCAAGCGCAGTACCGGTAGAACCTTGTATATATTGGATGAGCCTACTACCGGTCTTCATGCGGCTGATGTTCACATGCTGATAGAAGTATTGCAAAGGTTAGTCGAGGGTGGAAATACCGTTGTGGTCATAGAGCATAACCTTGATATGATCAAGGTAGCAGACCATATAATCGATTTAGGTCCCGAAGGCGGGGACAGGGGCGGAATGGTCATAGGGACCGGATGCCCTGAAGAATTGGCAGAAATAAAAGAAAGTTATACGGGAGAGTTTCTCAGGAAGGTATTGGAGCGGGGATACTGAACCCATCCAGCATTAAAAGATATTGGCCAGGCTAAGAACCTCCTTGTCCGCAAGATCATGGACAAGGAATCTTAGCTCTGCTATTTCTGTCAGGGACTGTTCCTTCTCCTTTTGGCTTATCATTTCATCTAATTTATAGATTATTCTATCGATATCGTCTATGTCATCGTGATCTATCAGGAACAGCCAAGTCTTTTTATGCTTGCCCCATAATCGGCGGATTTGCATTACCTCGGAATTTGCATCATCCCAGGCATCCTTCTTAACCTTATCGCGGATCTTTTCAGCCTGGGAAGCAAGTTCTTTAGAGGTCTTGGTAAGGTATGAAGTATTCCACCAGGATAGTCCTAAGAATAGCACCATGACTATGAGAATGATAATAAAGGTTTTCATTGGGCTCGCTCCTTCTGCTTCGCGATCACCCTAAACTGGTTTTGGGTATCAAGATAGGCAAAAAAGACCCTCTTTCTATCCAGACCAAGATCCTTAATCTGGCCTAAAAGCCAGTTTAGATCCCGGCCGGTTTTTTTGAGGTTTTTATACATAATTTGACCGTCCATGATCAAGGTCACAGGTATGCTCTCCGGCTTGCTCTGGATGTTTAAATCCTCCAATGCAGGAGTTTTTTTATCGCTTTTTGGGAAGACGGAAAGGTTGCCATTTGTCTCCAGAATGGCGAATTCTACATCGTCTATATTTGCTATGTTCTGTGATCTCAGTTGCTCAAGGAGATCATTTAGATTGATTCTAAGCTGCTCCAGTTTTTTCTGTTGAAGAACACCGTTTTCAATTAGGATACTTGGGGAGCCACCAACTAAGGTTCTAAACCTTTCACTCTTTAATGATAAAAATGAAATGGTAATTTGAGCAAAGGCCAGGGCAAATATGGGCACAACTCCTTTGAGCAAAGGCACACCAACATCATCGACAGGTGCACTGGCCAGGTCCGCCAGCATAATAGCAATGACCAGCTCAAAGGGCTGTAGTTGACCAATCTGTCGTTTGCCCATAACCCTTACTACCAATACGACTATGGCATAAAGAATTAAAGACCTAAAAAAGATATTAAGCAATAGGGATATCTCCTTCTAGTAGTATGTTCTATAATGGGATTCTGGTTTCATAGATTATCATCCCTTTGCTCCGCGATTTTATACGCCATAGACTTGCTATCAAGAATTATATGGTAGATTGGACAATCAACTGACGGATAGTTATAGGAGTAAGCAGGATTCAGTTACCATCCTCGGGAGCTGCCGCCCCCGCCACCTGAGCCACCTCCACCGCCGAAACCGCCGCCTGATCCACCACCGGACCAGCCGCCACCACCCCATCTACCCCCGCCCCATCTACCTCCGCCTCTGGGCCCGCCTCTTCGGCCGGTGAATAGCATTAGTAACAGGAACTCCAGTATCCTACCTTTTAAAAATATGAGGTCGAACAGTAAGAATCCGAGTAATAAAAATATAATACCGGGGGTGCCGTCTGATGTCCCCGTATCCTCCATCATGTTTGAATTATCCGGAGAAGAAGGTGTCATATTTTCCAACCCTTGTGGCTCTATATCATATTCATTATAGATTTCCAGAAGAATTGCCTTATAACCCTCCAATATGCCTGTAGAGTAATCCCCAGCAGAGAAATAGGGAACCATATATTCATCCTGAATCCAACCGGTTTTCCCGTCGGGAAGGGCTCCTTCCAGCCCATAGCCCACCTCAATCCGGGATTTTCTATCCTCTACTGCCAGTAGAATAAGCACTCCGTTGTTTTTTTCCTTGCTCCCAATTCCCCACCCTCTGAGGATATCCAAGGCATATTCCTCCAAGGGCTGGCCATCAGTAGAATCTATTGTAACCACTACCAGCTGGGCACCGGACAGCTCATCCAGCTTAATGCTTTGTTCCAGTATATAGCCCTTTGTATTGGAACTGAGGACCTGAGCAAAATCGTTTACATAGAAAGCCTCCGTGTGAGAGGGGATTGCTGTATCTACGATACAAGCTTTTATGGGTATCAACAGTAATATAAAAGCCATTAACCATAGGATTCTTTTCAAAATTACTGCCCCCTTTTATTCACTAAAATCTACCTTTGGAACCTCCTGGGCGCCTTCCTGAGCCTTAAAATATTCAATCTTCTCAAAGCCAAAGATACTGGCCATAATATTAGTGGGGAATCTTCTGATCGCAGTATTATAGCGGGTTGCAGCTTCGTTGTAATCCCGCCTGGCTACAGATATCCGGTTCTCAGTGCCGGAAAGATTATCCGACAGCTGTCTGAAATTGGCATCGGCCTTTAGATCAGGATAGTTTTCGACCACTACCAAAAGTCGGGACAGGGCACCTGTTAATTCTGCATCGCCTTCAGCCATCTGTTCTACGCTGGAAGCCCCCGCGAGCTTTGCCCTGGCATCGGATACATTCTTTAAAATCTCTTCTTCGTGGGCTGCAAATCCCTTAACAGTGGCTACCAGGTTTGGGATTAGGTCATTTCTTAACTGTAATTGGTTATCAATCTGGCTTAGCTTGTTATTGACATCCTCACTAAGGTTTACCAGGTTGTTGTATCCTCCGATAGCGCTTAACACCAATATAGCGACCACTACACCTACTATTATCCATGTAATTTTTTTACCACTCATAAAGTCAGGATCTCCTTTCATATAAGTTGTAGAATCAATTACTTGTGTGACCCGCACCCTTATTCATTTGGAGTGCAGATTCCAGCACATCAATACACAGCTTTCTAAAAGCTCTTTCGAACTTGAGGTTATCCCTGTTACTACGCTTCTTATGATTGGGGGTTCTGCCTCCGGCCCTCCTGATCTTCTGGGATAAAAACCTTTCCATCAGTAATCTGTCTATATTGCTTGTATCATATATCAGGCCGTTGTGGTTGATGGCATATGCCTGTTTGCCCAAGGCCATAGAAGCTACGCCATAATCCTGAGTAACTACTATATCACCCTGTCGAGTTTGATTTATAAGGGCTATATCCACTGCATCCCTGCCTTGGGATACTGTAACCACCCTTGAATAGCCATCATCCAGTATGTGACTTGTGTCTGCAAACATTACCACCTCAAGCCCCAACTCTTTAGCTGCCCTTACTATAATATCCTTAACGGGACAGGCGTCTGCGTCTACCAATACTTTTATCCTATGCAAATCGTAGTTCCTCTAGCCATTCAATACACAGGTCCATCCATGTAGCCACATGTGGAAATGTCCCAATACCACTATCATCGGTTTCTGCATTTGCTAAGGAAAGACCGTGGGGTCCATGGGGGTATACATGTAATTCAAATGGAATGTTTTTCCTGCGGAGAGCCTGGGCAAAAAACAAGGTGTTTTCCAATGGCACAGCAGCATCATCAAAGGTGTGCCATAGGAAGGTAGGGGGTGTTCCCTCATGAATATGAAGTTCCAACGACATCTCCTTTAAAAGGTCTGGATCGGACACCCTATCACCAAGTAGGTTTTCCATGGAACCCACATGGGCGTGCTTCCCGGAAGTTATTACGGGGTAGCAGAGTATTAGGGCATTGGGACGATTACTACCCAAGTCAATACCTGGTATTTCACTTAAAAAGGACTTATTCCAGTGGACACCCAGACTTGCCGCTAAATGACCGCCTGCTGAAAAGCCACACACTGCAATCCTGTCGGTATCCAGATTCCACTCATCTCCATGATGACGCAGGATACACATGGCACGAGATAAATCCATCAGAGGTTGGGGATGCCTTTTGGGTGCTACACTATAGTATAGGACGAAAGCATGGAAACCTGCGGAATTAAACTGCATGGCTATGGGTTCTGCTTCCCGGGGAGATGTAAAAGAGTAGCCTCCACCCGGGCATATAAGAACGGCGGGTCTCTTTAAATTTCCATTTAAGATGTAGGTGTCAAGGGTTGGCGTAAAACCATCTCTACTATCATAGGTATAACCTGTTTGATCCCATATGGATATGGATTTGTGAATCATATTGGTTCTCTTCCTTTCATAAGTAGTATGCATAGAAAAATTAACAAATTTAAAGGATATTGGCAATAAGCGTAGAATAACTATTGATACCAAGAAAAAAAATACCAAGCTTGATACCTCTAATTATACATATTTATACTCGACTTCACAAATAGAATTACGGTCAATGCTTACATAATAGGCAGCACTAATCCCATAGATTAAAAAGTGTGGTAGGTTATTGGGTTGGATAGTCTTCAGGTCATCTAACTTGTTTTACCTATTGGATAAGTGTTAAAAACCATTGCTCCGTATCTCGCAAATCTATGACATGTTATGAGTAATACAAAAACGAAGGGAGAATAGAATATGCGGATTGGCTTAAGGGATATCAGCAACTATGACCATGAAAGGTACATGGAAACAGCCATCGAGGAAGCAAAGATAGCAGGACAACGTGGTGATAAGCCGATTGGGGCCGTATTGGTACATAATCATAAAATTATCGGGAAAATGTCCAATTCCTGGAATACAAGAAACAGTAAAGTCCATCATGCGGAGAATTATTTGGTCTTGGAGAACGCGCAATACCTCAGAAAATATGGACCGGAGTGCATAGTTTATACTACTTTGGAACCTTGCATAATGTGTATCAGTACCATAGCGATGGCGGACATTAGAAATATCGTGATCGGCTTTGAGGATAGGTATATGCAGAC
>JAAYRX010000177.1 GCA_012518535.1 Clostridiales bacterium
CCCTCATAATCGGAGAGACTTATCTTATTTCCATTCAGATCCTCCAATTCAAAGTCCACGGACGGCTTGTTTCTCTTTACGTAATCAATGTTTTCCTCCAGAGTTATACCGTCACTTTCAGGTACTTTTGCATTGTTTTGCTGGCATGCAGACATAATCAGTACCAATATAAGGGATATTGACAGGATTAATGCAAGCCTTGCGGTTTTCTTCATTCTCTGCACCTACTCTTTCTTGACTCTTCCGGATTTGGTCCAGAAAAACTATCGTTATAGAATTATATTTATCATTTTATTTTATCCTAAAACATGTATTTTCAATAACAGATAAGCCAGTCCCTTCTACCTGTTTATTGTATAGGTAATGGGTAGATTATAAAAAAATAATCATGGAATCAGATAATAGAAGGCATTAAAATAGATCATTATGCCAACTATTATCAGCAGGATGCCGCTTACAACCTTTACCTTATCCATATGCCTATTCAGCTTTTGGATATATTTCGAGAAATATTTCAATCCCGCGGCCATTAAAAAGAAAGGTAGACCCAAGCCTATAGCATATACCGCCAGTAGCATGGTTCCTATAAACAGGGTCTCGGCCTGGCTGGCCATAATATAAACGGATGTCAAGATAGGTCCAATGCAAGGGGACCAGCCAAAGCTAAATCCGACACCAATTAAGAATGAGGATACCAGGCCAGGGTGACTTCTTTTTAAATTCAATCTTCTCTCATAGTTTAAAAATCTTACGGGTATGAGTCCGGTATGAAACAGACCGAAGAATATTATAAGGATCCCGCTAACCCTCCTGATAATGTCCTTGTTGGCCTGCAGATATCTGCCCAGGGAAGTAGCTATTATGCCCAGTAAGACGAAAACCAGTGAGAAGCCCAGGATAAAGGCCAAAGAATTAAATATCAGAGTCCGATGGGCTTTCCTGTCCCTTTCCATAATCTCTATGGATTGCCCGGTCATATAAGTAAGATAGGCCGGTATCAAGGGCAGGACACAAGGAGACAGAAAGGATGCCAGCCCTTGCAGAAAAACAGTAATAAAAAACAGTATATTGTTCATATACTCTCCCTTTCCCACCAAAAATGATGTTATACCTTAAGTAATACCCAAGAAAACATGCACATTAAACCACTTTTTTTGTCTCCGCTAGTCCTGTCAGCCATCCCAGTATACTTGCCACACCTGCTCCAGCAGCATCCACTAAGATATCAGCAATTTCACATGCCCTGCCGGGAATAAAGTATTGGTGTATCTCATCAAAGACAGCATATCCCAGAGAAATGGAAAATGCAGTTATGGCTGCCTGGTTAGGCGGTATCTCCCGAAACCGCAGGGTTATATGCCATAACTGGCCTAATATAAAGTATTCGGTAAAGTGCCCCAGCACCCGAATCATACTATGAAACCGCATCCCGTCCAGCTCGATACCAAGGCTCCCGGCGAGATTTAACATAAACCCCGTTATACCCCCGCTGAGCCCCGAAGATTCCTCTCCCGACTGGTGGGACAGCATAAATATGACTCCCATCCAAATTACGGGCAATATCCATGTATATCTCTTAGCCTTATCCGTGAAGTTTATCCCATCCATCAAGTCTGTCTCAACCTTCCAAACCACTTTTTGAAATTATAACACAA
>JAAYRX010000178.1 GCA_012518535.1 Clostridiales bacterium
ATCAACTAAACGGTTTAATACGCTCACCCCAATTTCAAAAGTTTCTGCAGGAACCAATTGTAACCATCAGAAACGATAGATATGTGGTGCCCGTTAAACAGGAACATAGAAGTAGCATTCCAGGTATGATCCATGATCAATCTACGAGTGGTGCGACAGTATACATAGAGCCTATGTCTGTAGTGGAAGCCAATAATGAACTAAGGGGATTGATGCTAGAAGAGCAACGGGAAATAGAAAAGGTCCTGATCAGGTTAACTGAAGAAGTACAGTCATCTCATGATGCCATTCGTAACAATTTAGATCTACTTGCCATCCTTGATGTGATATTTGCCAAAGCAAGTTTCAGTCGTTCCTACAAGGGAGTACATCCGGAGATAGTGACAGAACCCACTATAAGAATAATAAATGGACGTCATCCTCTGATAGATAAGGATGAGGTAGTTCCCATAACTGTAAAGATAGGGGAAAATTCGAAATGTCTGATTATTACCGGCCCAAACACCGGAGGGAAGACCGTAACCCTCAAGACTGTAGGACTTTTTGCGTTAATGGTTCAATCGGGAATGCATATACCGGCGGACTATGGTAGCAAAATGGGCATTTTTGGTGGGGTTTTTGCAGATATTGGCGATGAACAGAGTATTGAGCAGAGCCTCAGTACTTTTTCATCCCATATGGTTCATATTGCCAACATAGTGGAACAAGCTGATGATAGGTCCCTGGTCTTGTTTGATGAATTGGGAGCAGGAACAGATCCAACTGAGGGTGCTGCTTTGGCCATGGCTATATTGAATTATTTTTGTGAAAAGGGTACGTGTACTATTGCTACCACCCACTATAGCGAATTAAAGGTTTTTGCATTGACTCAGGATGGTATGGAGAACGCATCAATGGAATTTGATATAGAGACTTTACGTCCAACATTTCGACTTTTAATGGGTGTACCGGGCAAGAGTAATGCATTTGAGATAGCAAGTCGTCTTGGCCTTAAACAAGGCTTAATCGATGCAGCCAGGGAATATATAACCCAGGACGAGTTACAATTTGAAGACTTATTGACGGACATGGAGAAAAACAGAATAAGAGCCAAGGAAGATCAGGAGAAGGCCCAGGCATACTTGGATGAGGTCAGGATAATGAAGAGTCAATTGGAGGAAAAGGAGAGGCTAATAAGGGAGAGCGAAGAGAATATATTGAGAAATGCCCATTATGAAGCCAAAAGGATCCTGATCGAAGCCAAGGAGCAAGCTGATGAGATTTTAAATGAGATGCGTAAGCTTGCCCATCAAGCTCAAGACAAGGAACAACGTAGGAATATGGAGCAGGAAAGAAATCGGTTAAAACGCGATATTGATATGGTAGAGGAGGCTATTGGCGATACTTTAAAACCTACTGATGGCCTGTTGGCACCGCCAAAGGATTTAAAGCCCGGAGAATCGGTATATATCCCCAACCTGGATCAAACAGGTCAGGTACTTGGTATTTCCGATCAGGGGGATGAAGTTCAGGTACAAGTAGGGATTATGAAGATCAATGTTCATATATCCAATTTGAGGAGGACACAAAGGGAGTCCAAGGACAAGAAATCCCTTTCACGTTCTGTTGCCATGAAAAACAAGTCAATATCCATGGAACTGGACCTGAGGGGCTATGATCTGGAAAGTGCCCTTGTTGAAGTAGACAAATACCTGGATAATGCCTTTTTGTCTGGACTAAAGGAAGTAGTTGTAATCCATGGTAAGGGTACTGGCGTTTTGAGAAATGGTATTCATCAGTATCTTAGGAATCATCCCCATGTAGACTCCTTCAGGTTAGGAAAGTTTGGTGAAGGGGAATCCGGAGTAACTGTGGTTTTACTCAAATAAAACAGAGTATTTACACAATATCTGCTAATGCCAATACATCTATATAGTTGAGTTGGGGGTAATCATGAGGATTAGTATAAAGATATTACTGCCACGGAATGGCAACCAAATAACAGAGGGTACAAGACTGGCAATGACTAATTTTTTCATCTATATGGTTCTAGGATGTCTTACATATGGTTTATTCAAGCTCACACATTGGGTTCGTCAAATAGGAATTCCGGTCCCATTACCTGTTTGGCTAGTACTTTTTGGGACCGGAATTCCATGTTTTATATTTTGGTTCCAATATGGCAAGGCATTTGGTTCATTTGTAGGTGATAGACGCTTTTCCAGGGGGCTGTCCCTTTCAGCCCTTGGAAATCTTCCAGGGCTGGCCTTTACTTACATACTTATTAAGGGTGATTTCCTATCGGTAAATAGGGAAATCTTTCTGATTATTTTTGTACTGTACATAATGTTCTTAATAATGATGCCCATTATGGTAGTATTAGGCACCCTGGATAACAAAAAACCTACATAACCCCCCAGACTCAAACCATTACTACCTTTAATAAAACCTATAGCTTATACCTTAAACCTATTGATGGCTTCATTCATTTGGCTTGCTACATCGTTTAGTTCCTGTGCAAAGGCCGTTAATTCCTCGATACCCGCCAATTGCTCCTCAGTTGAAGCAGTCACCTCTTGAACCGATGCGGCTGACTCTTCCGAGACCGCTGAAATATTCTGCATAGATTCTATTGCTTGGTTTTTGTTGGTATCCATTTCAGCAACTCTGACAAGGATCTCGTTTATGCGTTGGGAAAGGGCATCCATGGACGATGCTATTCTTTCAAAAACCGAAACTGTGGCCTTGACGGCTTCATTTTGTGTTTGTACGATATTACCGGCTGTTTGCGCATATTCCACGGTTGTAGCTGTACGTTCCTGAGTAGCTTTTATTATATCAGCTATCTCCTTGGTGGACTGGATGGACTGCTCGGCTAATTTCTTGACCTCGTTGGCTACTACTGCAAATCCTGCACCCATTTCGCCGGCTCGAGCAGCTTCAATGGCTGCATTTAGTGCCAATAGGTTGGTTTGATCGGCTATTCCATCGATGACCCTTATTATCTTATTGATAGAAAGAGAATGCTGATTTAACTCCTGAATAGAATTAATGATATTTTGGGTTATCTCCGCTGTTTCTGCAGCCCTTTCATTCAGATCGTTTATGGAAGACAATCCATCTTGGGTAAGCTCCATGGTATCTTTGGAAACATCACCGATGGACCGGGCATCTTGCTGTACGAGATTTATTGTTGAAGCCAGCTGCTCCATTATCATTACACCCTTTTCTGCTTCTAAGGCCTGCTCCGTGGCACCCTGTGAGATTTCCTGGATGGCTCTTGTTATATCACTGGAGGATGCAGATACCTCTTCGGAAGTAGCTGCCACAGTGGAAGAGGTGTCCAGTACCCGTTGTGAAATCAGTGTAGCCCTTTCTATGAGCTGCCTGGTGCTTGCCATCATCATTCTAATGCTTGAGGTAAGGAGACCCAGCTCATCCTTTCTCCTGGACTGGGGTTCAAGGGTTAAGTCTCCATTTGCGGCATGGCTGGCTACATCTACCAGACGATTGATGGTACGTCCCATATTGGTGGAGATGTATAGTCCAAGGAATAGAGCAAAAAGTCCTGCACCAAATACCAGGATTATGGTGGCTTGTTGTATCTGCTGGGTCTCTTCCAGCAATTCAGCCTTGGGGATTAAGGATACCAGGATAAAACCAGTTCCTTCAACCTTACTATACATTACCAGGTGCTCGGAACCCTTGTAATCGGTATAGAGATGATTGCTATCCATATTCTCATCTAAAATTTTTCCGAATACGGGTTGCTGAGTAAAAGGCAGTTGCTCCCCCGATTCTTCCTCAGTCTGTTCCTCATTTTCCTGATTATTACCGGATGTTAAATCCTCACCACTGGGCGTTATCAGGTGCATTTCACCGGTTTTTCCTATCTGGATACCCGCGAGAAGGTTTTCTACAGCTCTCTTATCAATATCTATAATGAGAACACCTAACTGAGATGCGCTTTCGACATGCTTGTATTCCCGAACATATGAAAAGGCATAATCCTTTTGACCACTTTTGAAGAATAATTCATCAAGTTCGCGATGTTCCCCTATCCAGGAACCTTTCCCTTGGTATTCTAAAGCCTGTTGGTACCAATCGGTTTCTTTTATTGCTGACCAATTGACTTCTTCGAAAGGGATATTGGAGGTGGTAAAGGATGTCTTCGCATCGGTCAGTATAGTTATACTGTTGATTAATTCATAAGCGCTTACTGTGCTATTTAGGCCTTTTTGGATGCCTGACCTGGCAACTTCATTCTGGTGATCCGCAGAACGGCCCTTGCTTAAAAGTAAAAAATTTAGATAATATTCCTGTATGGAAGCATCAAAGAAAAATTGCGTTGAAATACCGTCGACCTCATCAAAGATCAGATCCAGATATTTCTTTGTCTGGTCCATAGTTTGAATAGTAGAATTTTGGGTTATTTCCTCGATTTTTCTTGAAGCCATTCCATGAGACGCAATACCCAGAATCACAATAGCCAAAACTAAGGACAAGAAGGAGGCAACCAGCTTTAGACGGATGCTATGTATCCTGGATCGCTTTACATCTACTGACCTGGTTGCCTTTTTATTCTTAGAAGGGTCACGTTTTGCAATTTCCTTAATCTTGTTTAGCATTATTAAGTCCTCCCATTTCTTAAGATATGAATGATATACAGAGTCCAGGTTGGCTTGGATCTAGTGCAATATCTAATTAGACAGGATGGCTAATTAGATATTGTATATAAACACAGCCACATGTCTCTGGATTGATATCAACAATAATGGAAAGCATAGTATGATTGCTTTACTATTTATAATTCTACAAAAAACTATATATCCCTCTTTTTTCTACATATATTTGACAAAATTACGAATATGTCATTGCCAGTTTATAACCCTTACTAAAGGCTGCTCATCCGTAGCTTTTCAAAATCTGGTTTTGACTATATAATAAATATTGGATACCCACGGATAAGGAAGGGGCTGATAAATATGAGCAGTCAAGATGTGAGGATTATGGTTGTGGATGACGATCCTAATATCGGACAATTAATACAGCTATATCTTGAAAAGGAAGGATTTGTGACCGAACACTATACGGATGGGATATCAGGCCTGGAAGGCTTTAGAAAAAATCCCCCTCATCTAATTATACTGGATATAATGCTCCCAAAGATGGACGGTTGGGATGTGTGTAAAAACATAAGAAGAACGAGTCAGATACCGATTATTATGCTTACAGCTAAAGGAGAGACCTTTGACAAGGTATTGGGGCTTGAGCTGGGAGCCGATGATTATATAGTAAAGCCCTTTGATCCTAAAGAACTGGTAGCCAGGGTCAAGGCAGTGCTTAGAAGATCGAAGAGCATGAAAGATGAAGAACAGATAATATCCTACCCAAACCTAACCATCAATCTTACGGACTATAGCCTTACATTCATGGGGAAGGATATTGAATGTCCCCCAAAGGAATTGGAACTCTTATACTTCTTGGCATCGAATCCCAACAAGGTCTTCACCAGAGAACAACTATTGGAGCAGGTATGGGGTTATGATTTTTATGGCGATTCCAGGACTATAGATGTACACGTTAAGAGGCTGAGAGAAAAATTAACTACGGATGATGGCAGTTGGGGGATAAAAACCGTATGGGGTGTAGGCTATAAATTTGAGGTGAAATGATGTTTCGATCTTTATTCTCCCGCCTGATGGTTACCTATTTTGTTATTATGCTTATTACCTTAATAACACTGGGGTTATTTTTGTCCAATGCCTTGCAAAAATATACTCTGAAAGCTACCGAAGAAGAATTGATTCGCGAGGCAAAGGAGCTAAACAGGCATTATGAATTATACGATAAGGGCTGGGTTTCCCGTGAATACCTGCAACTTATAAGTCATGGAATAACCAGATACGAGAAAACCAGCATATGGGTAGTGAGAGTTGTTGGGGATATAGGTCTTTTGCAATTCCAATATACTCCCCAGGGCGCAGAAGAGGAAATGGAAGTAACACCCTTTTCAAAAGATGAGATAATCAATGTTTTAAAAGGCAATATGATAAAAAACATAGGTAAGTTTGGCGAACGCTTTTCAGTTCCCGTCTTAACCATAGGAGTGCCATTAAGGCTGGATCAACAGATAAAGGGAGCCATATTCTTCCACACCCCTGTTGAAGAGATTGACCTAATACTGTAC
The DNA here is from genome assembly GCA_012518535.1 of Clostridiales bacterium. Taxonomy (GTDB): domain Bacteria; phylum Bacillota; class Clostridia; order Caldicoprobacterales; family UBA3941; genus UBA3941. Next base: position 6,170 of record JAAYRX010000178.1, read on the forward strand.
CGGCTGTACGGGGACATCTGGAAGGCGGTTCTTTTTTCTGCCGTTCTTTCCGTGGTGCTCTTGTATTGGATTTCCAGGAGAATATCCAAACCCTTGAGTCATATGAATGAAGTTTCCAGGGAAATTGCCAACGGTAATTATAGTAGGAGGGTTAAGGTTGTCAATAGGGATGAAACGGGGCAATTGGCTGTCAGTTTTAATGCCATGGCTGATTCTCTTGAACGATTGGAGGATATGAGAAGGAGCTTTGTAGCTAACGTATCCCATGAACTTAGATCTCCCCTGACCTCTATGAGGGGCTATATTCAAGGGACATTGGATGGTACTTTCAATCCAAAGGAACAAAAAAAGTACTTAAGTATTGCCCTTGAAGAAACGCAGCGGCTAAACAAACTGATTAATGAGCTGCTGGACCTGTCACAAATAGAGTCAGGACAATTTCCGCTTAACTATACGGATTTTGATATCAACGAACAGATCAGGCAGCTTCTGATAACCCAGGAGGAGAAGATCAGTGCCAAGGGAATGGATATCAAAGTAGATTTTCAGGGGGACAAATGCCTGGTAAGAGCTGATATAGATCGTATCCAGCAGGTGATTATTAACTTATTGGATAATGCGATAAAATTTAATCGGCAAGGTGGTGACCTTCATATCAGAACCTGGAAGAGCAGGGGAAAAGTCTTTGTGCGTATCCAGGATCAGGGTCCAGGGATACCTACAGATGAGATTAAGAATATATGGGAGAGGTTCTACCAGGTAGAAAAATCCCGTAGCGGATTAGAGCGGGGCACCGGTTTGGGCTTGTCTATCGTCAAGAAGATAATAGATGAACACCAGCAGCGGATCTGGGTGCACAGCAGGGAAGGCCAGGGGACAGCTTTTATATTCTCGCTGGATGCCAAACTATAAACACTTCACTAATTTGAATTGGCACCTATTGCTTTGTTTACACATAGTTCACATTCTCTTAAAAAAACACGTTTATAATATACATATAAAGAACCGGAGGTGAAAATCATGAATGATTTTTATGGATTTGATGAAGGGCCTTACCCTAGAAGAGGTGGATTTTGGAAATACGCTGCCGTGGCATTGGTCTTCTTATTGATAGGAGCCCTAGGTATGTATTATATAATCCCCGACATAGGAAAGGCAATAAGAAATTCCGAGGGCAAAGATGTCGGCACTACTTTACCGGATAAAACTGTTGTAGAAAAGGATACGGAGGACCCAGCCTCGGAAGCCTTACCTGCTCTGGGTTCAAAGGGAGATTTGTTTATTAGTTCGGATAATCCAGTCATAGATATAGCAGAAAAGGTAGGTCCCGCCATTGTAGGAATAACCAATAAAAGCATAATAACGCAAAGGGATCCCTTTTGGGGCAGTACTACTGAAAGGGAACTGGAGGGCTATGGTTCTGGGATAATCATAAGTGAAGAAGGCTATATAGTAACAAACAACCATGTAATTGACAATGCGGATGAACTGGTGGTTATATTAAAGGGAGGTAAGGAAGTCAAAGCAACCTTGATAGGAAGCGATTCAATTACCGATGTTGCGGTAATAAAGATAGATGAGCCGGACCTAACCGTAGCGAAGATCGGAGACTCTGACAAGGTTCTCCAAGGAGAATTGGCTATAGCCATTGGCAACCCCTTGGGACATACCCTGGCGGGAACAGTAACAGTGGGGGTTGTTAGTGCCGTTGATAGGGAGATAACCTATGGACAAAACCAGTTTACAATGATACAGACAGATGCGGCCATCAATCCGGGTAACAGTGGAGGAGCGCTTGTTAATTCCAATGGCGAGGTTATCGGCATGAATACCCTTAAGACTTACGCCGAAGGACTTGGATTTGCAATACCCACTAATGTATTTATGCCCATAGTCGAGGAGCTAATAGAAAACGGTAGTATTCAGCGTCCCGGTATAGGTGTATTTATAAGGGAAATTACAGATGAAATAGTGGAGATCTATAACTATCCAAAAGGTGTAGGCATTGTAGATATAGCACCTAATGGAGCTGCAGATAAGGCAGGATTGTTGCCCAAGGACATAATAATTGCTGTAGAGGGTAAAACTATAGAGACCATTGATGAACTAAAGAAAGAGATCAATAAGCACAAGGTCGGGGATATAATCGAATTTACCGTATGGCGCAACGGAAAAACCTTTGTAACGCCAATCAAGCTTCAGCAATTAGAGGGATAAAGAGCCGGACAATTGATATATGATATTTCAGAAGCAGACCGCCTAATTCATAAGAATTAGGCGGTCTGCTTGGAAGTATCTTTACTTCTTTATATTCAGCTTGGAATTCCCACAATTATCATATTACCTGTCAGGTGGGTTATACGCTCAGTGATAGACATATTTTGCTAGGAATCGGGGATGGCCATCCTTATTACCCCATCGGTTTCCGAAAACCCTAATCCTATCGCCGGGGTTAAAATCGAAGTCGCCCCAAAATTCCACATAATAAATTTGATCGGATTGGGACTGTTGACTAACAGTAAACACACTCTTTTGGCCTGTTTCAATTATATCTTCGATATTACCATTAAACACGAAATGTCTACCATTGTGTAGCTGCTCATCTTGCTGAAGCTCTGTATAAACCGGTTGCCATGCTGTTGAGGTATATGACTCCACGGTGGTCTTTCTATCCACAATAATCTCTATGGAAGACTCCTTATCCCCATGTTTGGCAGTTAGAGTACAGGCATTGTATCCTGGACGATCAGCTTTTATATAGGCAGTAAAATTCCCGGTGCTGCTGTCGATCTCCGGCTCTTCAAATATATCAGTATCTGCTTCCAGAACCGCCTCAGGATTGATAAGACCGCTTATCTTAACCCACTGTTCGTCAGATGGAATGGGTGAGGTTTCGTTAATACTGAAAACTACTTCCGGTTGGGCTTTTCTGAGGATTAGTTGCTGTATGTTATCAAGATAACCGGGAGTGGTTACCCGTATATCCAAAACCAGATCATCTTTCTGGGGCGGGAGATGAACTTCCATTTCAAACCTACCATCTTCTGTTACCATTTCAGTTAGATCTTCTCCATTGACGATAACAGTTGAACCGGACTCGACCCTAAAGGAAACTTTAGTACTGTCCTCTTGGAATTCAGTTCCGGAGGATGATGGCTGAAGCAATGTAAAGGGTGCGTAATTATAGGGCTCGGAAAGAGTTATTGATAAACTTTCAATAGTTTCCGGTAAATTGGGTGCCGTTATTATTGCATCCAGATGCACCTCATACATGCCCTCCTCGTTAAGCTGAGGGTTGTAGGCATAAAGATCATCCTCTTCAACAATGAATTCCGCGCGACCGTTCTCTACGGGTTTGATTTCATCAAAGAGACTAACTTCCTTGCCATTGGCAGTATTGAATACTATTCTATATGCTCTTTCATCATCTTTGACCATTTCTTCTACTGAAGCAGACACAGCGATGGTTTGCGGTAGATTGTTATCAGGTTTACTATATCGTCGCCCGGTTTGACTCATAAAGTAAAATATAATCAGGAAAATAAAAGCCAGTGATAGTATTGACAGGATAGTTTTTAGAGGTTTACCAGATCTTGATGAGCGCTTATCTTTTTGAGATCTCCTCAAGGGCATCTGGGTACTAAGGTCTATATCAGTCATACTGCTTGTAAAGGAATTATCATCCCCAAACAGGTCATGTTCTAAAAATATATCGTCGTAACTATGGCTGCGACTTGTATTTATCGAAGAATCTATGTCGGTTTCATCCTCATTCAATTCATCTTCTACAATATCAGACATTTCTGCTGTGTCAAACTCGACTTCAACCACTTCGGTTGTCTCAACTTCAGATTCAGCCGCTTCCACTGTCTGTAATTCCATTTCAGCTGCTTCTACTGCCTCAGTTTCAGCAGTTTCTACCGTTTCCAGAGCGTCGTTTGGTATATCTACCTGATCACCTTTTACCATAAGCATGGACTTATCATCTTCTTTTAGCTTATGGCCACAATAATAGCAATAGTTATGGTAAAACTG
>JAAYRX010000179.1 GCA_012518535.1 Clostridiales bacterium
CTTAGAGAAATGTCACCCTTGTTTGTGCAAGAAAAAGGAGGATGCCAATATGTATAGTGATAAGGTAATGGATCATTTTACAAACCCACGGAATGTTGGAGAATTGGATAGTCCCGATGGCGTAGGGGAAGTAGGCAATGCAAGATGTGGGGATATAATGAGGATATACTTGAAAGTAGAAAACGATGTTATCGTTGATGTCAAATTTAAGACTTTTGGCTGTGGTGCAGCTATTGCCAGCAGTAGTATGGCCACGGAGTTAATCAAGGGTAAGACTATAGATGAAGCCTTACTTATAACCAACAAAGCGGTTACCCAGGCATTGGACGGATTACCACCGGTAAAGCTGCATTGCTCTGTTTTAGCGGAAGAGGCTATTCAAAAAGCTATAAGTGATTATAAGGAGAAGCAGAAAAGCAAAGTGGGTGCATAAAAACCATCCTAAGGATGATTTGTTTATGTTCATTTAACAGCAATACTGTATAATGAGATTAGTAACTTAATTATCGAGAATTTGTGAAAACGGCTGAATAATATAGGCAAAACTACCTATATATTCAGCTTTTTTTGTCTTAAACCAAGCAAAAAAATTATTCCTAATTTGTTTGGATACAATAAAATAATGTTTTTTTGTTTTTGGGAGAAACTATGGATAAACTGGATTTTTAGTAAGAATGTTGGGGTGATTGTATAAAGGGTTTAAGTAAAAATGGGTATAAGGACATTATAGGTAAGACGGTGATGATGGCTGACGGACAGGAATTGGGAACTATAAGTGATGTCATTTTCAACCCTGAAAATGGAGAGATAATGGGTTATGAGATCTCTAAAGGGATTATCGATGATTTATTGACTGGACGTAACATATTATCAGGACACTTTTCTCCATATTCGGGCAAGGATGTAATAGTAGTCCCCATAAGTGAGGAAATTCAGGTAAAGCCCAATAATGGAGGAATTATAAATAAATTATCAGATCTTTAGTAACATCAATAAAACCAAGTAAGGAGTGAGCTCTAATGTCAAATAGGTATATAAGCGGGTTTATTGCAGGAGGACTGATAGGAGCAGCTACTGCAATTATCATTTCTTCCAGAACAGAAAATGATATGAAAAAGAAAATGATAGCCGGTGGGAAAAGTATGGCTGATGTCGCAACGAGAATAATGCCGAGGATGAAAACAAGATAATGGATAATTAAGGGAGACCGGACATATAGCTCTGGTCTCTTATCTTCTCATACCTGGCATTAATTTACTGAGATTGGCTTATTGGGAAAAGCTATAAGTATATAAGGCCTGAGCTTATAATCAAAATAAAGAGGTTCATAATTAGGAAGGGAATGTTGGTGCAATTTGGGAATGTGGGCACGTAGACGGATAATAGTCCTAACTATCTTCTTTCTGGTAATAGCCCTGCTGTTATGGGGGATTATAATTCAGTTGCCAAAGATAGCAGAAATCTCTAAATACATCTTTTTTTCAGCAGTAGTTGCCTATATTTTAACACCTCTTAACCGATGGCTTGAACTATATATGTCCCCTGCCAAGGCTGTGATTCTTTTGTATTTGTTATTAGTCTTTGTATCAGTTTTACTTATGGTATTATTCATTCCTATATTGATTAAGCAAGCGGTAGCCCTAATTCATAAGCTACCACTTATTATCATGGAAATACAAACCTATATAATGAAACTGCAAAATTACATAAACAGGCTAGGTGTGCCCTATAGCATTCAGCTTACCATTAACGAATATCGACTCAATTGTGAAAGATGGCTCTTATCCTTTATCAAGGGAAAGATGAAAGATCCAGTAGAAGGGGTGACTAAGATTACTGCCATATTTACCATACCTGTACTAAGTTTTTATTTTATAAAGGATAGGGAGTATTTTAAAAGGCTTGGTTTAAGCTTAATACCAAGCAAGGTACGAAACCCTATCCATAAGATGGCAGTGGAGATAAGTAAGATTCTAAACCAATTTATTCGAGGACAGCTCTTAGTGGCTGCCATAGTAGGGATTCTTGCAACAATAGGCTATATGATAATCGGATTACCCTATGCTGCAGTAATGGGTTTGTTAGCCGGTATATTTGAAATTATACCCTATTTGGGTCCTGTTTTGGGAGCAATACCGGCTGGTATGATTGCCGTTTTGCATTCACCATCAAAGTTGTTAGCATCAATAATGGTTATGATTATTGTCCAACAACTTGAAAGCAATATCTTTACGCCTAAAATTATGGGAGACCATGTAGGAATGCATCCGGTATATATAATTTTAGCTCTATGGATAGCAGGGTCGTCCTTCGGTATAGTAGGGATGTTTTTTGCTGTACCTGCTGTGCTCATACTAAAGGTATTAATTAAGAACCTATATCTTGGTATTGTATCGGGGAATTATTGATAGAGTGGTAATTTGCTTAGGTGTGATTAATGAATTTAAATAGCTATTCAAGCTAAATATTGACAAATTTCATTGTCTTCTATATAATGGGCATAAATGATTGATAGAAGCTATGAAAGGGAGTAGTAAACCAGATCCAGTCCTTAAGCGAGAAGGGGAAGGTGTGAGCCCTTCGGATATGGTTGGTTGAAGCCGTCCTGGAGCCCTGCAGCTGAATCTTTAGGCTGCGGCGGTGATAAACCGTTATAAATACTGAGTGATCGAATATACATTCGATAACAAGGGTGGTACCGCGTACAACTACGTCCCTTCTGTTAGAAGGGGCTTTTTTATTATATTGTCAGGAGGATTAAAGATGGAAAAAATGGGATTAAACCAGTTGCGTCATGCTTTCTTAAAGTTTTTTGAAGAAAAGGATCATCTGATCATGCCTAGTGCTTCGTTGGTTCCCAAATCAGATAAGAGTCTACTGTTGATTAATTCGGGTATGGCCCCACTAAAAGCCTACTTTACCGGACAGGAAACACCTCCTAGTCCAAGAGTGACCACATGTCAAAAATGTATTAGAACCCCAGATATAGATATAGTAGGAAAAACTGCCAGGCATGGTACGTTTTTCGAAATGCTTGGTAATTTCTCTTTTGGCGACTATTTTAAAAGAGAGGCAATTGTCTGGGCATGGGAATTTGTAACTGAAGTACTAAAGCTTCCACTGGAGAGACTCTGGGTTACCATATATCTGGAAGACGATGAAGCATATGAGATATGGACTGATGTAGTAGGTCTAGACCCCCAACGGATTGTTCGTATGGGTAAGGAAGATAACTTTTGGGAGATTGGTGTCGGTCCATGTGGTCCATGTTCGGAAATATTCTTCGATAGGGGTAAGGAGCACGGATGTGGCAGCGATAATTGTGCAATAGGATGCGATTGCGATAGGTTTGTTGAATTTTGGAATCTGGTATTTACACAATTTGATAGAGATGAGGAAGGTAATTATCATCCCTTGGAACATCCCAGCATTGATACGGGAATGGGATTGGAGAGAATCGCTGCTATTATGCAGGGTGTAAATTCTCTATTCGAAGTGGATACCATAAAAAATATTATGAAGGAAGCCAGCCGGATATCTGGAATTAGGTATGGTGATAATGCCAACACGGATATATCCCTAAGAGTTATAACAGACCATATAAGAGGAACCGTTTTTATGATCTCCGATGGAATTATCCCGTCCAATGAAGGAAGGGGATATGTCCTTAGGAGAATTCTGAGGAGAGCTGCCAGACATGGAAAACTGATTGGCATCAAGAACATGTTTTTATCGGATCTGGCAAAGATAGTTATTCGGGAGTCGGGAGACGCTTATCCAGAGTTAAGGGAAAAACAGCAGTATATTCTGAAGGTTATTCAAGTAGAGGAGGAAAGATTTAACGAGACCATAGACCAGGGTTTAATCATATTAAAGGGCTATATTGATAATATCAAAAAGGCTAAATCAAAAGTCCTGGATGGCAAAAGTGCCTTTAGGCTATATGATACCTATGGCTTTCCCTTGGATTTAACCAGGGAAATTTTGGAGGAAGAAGGCTTTGATGTTGATGAAGCTGGATTCAATGCAGAAATGAAGGATCAGCGAGAGCGGGCCAGATCAGCAAGGGAAGAGACGAACTATATGGGTGAAGAAGATCCGATCTATGGGCTTTTGAAACCGGATGAAAAGACTGACTTCGTTGGTTACCATACTCTTAATATCCGAAGTAGGGTGATCGGTTTAATTAAAGATAATCAACGTGTTGACTCTGCTAATCAAGGTGACCATGTACTGGTGATTTTGGATAAAACTCCCTTTTACGCAGAAAGTGGCGGACAGATAGGTGATAGGGGACTGCTGCAAACCGACGAAGTCACGGTGGAGATCGAAGATGTTAATATGTTACACGGAGATCATATAGTCCATAAGGGGAAAGTGCTTTATGGAACAATTAGGACAAATCAAGAATTAGAAGCAAAGGTTCTAACAGAGGAAAGGTTATCAACAGCCCGTAACCACTCTGCTACCCACCTATTGCACAAAGCTCTTAAGGAAGTTTTGGGAGACCATGTGGAACAGGCTGGGTCTCTGGTTGCACCCACGAGATTAAGGTTTGATTTTTCTCATTTTGCTCCATTAACTGACGAGGAGATTGATAGGGTAGAGGGAATAGTAAACAAGAAAATAATGGAAGCTTTGTCTATTGATATTATCGAGACCACATATGATGATGCCAGGAGTTTAGGAGCTGTAGCACTATTCGGTGAAAAATATGGAGACATCGTAAGGGTAGTAAAGATGGGGGATTATAGCATCGAACTCTGTGGTGGGACTCATCTTTCCAATACTGGGCAGGCAGGCTTATTCAAGATCATAAGCGAAACTGGAATAGCTGCCGGCGTAAGAAGGATCGAAGCGGTTACTGGATCCGGAGCTATACAATGGGTAAAACAGCAAAACGAGCTAATAAATCAGGTGTCAGAAGTTCTAAAAACCAATCCTACAGGAGTTATACAAAAGGCCAAGGGTATAATGGAGCAGGTTAAGGAATATGAACATGAGATACAAATTCTAAAAAGACAACTAATGCAGGGAACTGTAGACATGTTAATGTCCGATAGGAAGTCTATAAATGGTATTCAGTTTATAACTGGCAATGTTGAACGACAGGATATGAATACTCTGAGGGATACTGCAGATATTCTAAGAAATAAGCTGAAGTCCGGAGTCGTTGTGTTGGCATCCGAATATCAGGGCAAGGTCAATATGATAGCTGCTGCAACTAAGGATATGATTGGTAAGGGGATTCATTCAGGAAACCTCATAAGAGAGGTAGCTAAAGTCACAGGTGGGGGCGGCGGCGGACGACCTGATATGGCTCAGGCAGGAGGCAAGGATCCATTAAAGATATCACAAGCACTGGATAAGGTAGAAGTTATACTTGCACATCAGTTGGATAATCAATAACCGGATAGATCTCTATTGAGCTTTACATGCAATGCCGCAATATTACTAACTGGGGGCATGTTCAATGCCCCCGTAAATTGTTTTAATAGTACTCGTAATCAATACTTGTTATATATGATGACTATAGATATACTAGAAGTCAGAACATAGTAAAGCATTTTAAGTAATGGGTGTAGTCTATCTTGTATTACATAGGAGGTGGGTATGTTTTATGGATAGGGATATACAAAAGACCATGAAGTTTAGCCTTGATAAGGATAACGGTAAGACCCCTAAAGAAATATTGTTGAGGGTTTATAGTGCCTTAAGGGAAAAGGGATATGATCCTGTAAACCAGATAGTTGGATATTTAATATCCGGTGACCCCACTTATATTACCAGCCACCAAAATGCCAGAGCATTAATTCGTAGGCTGGAAAGAGATGAATTACTTGAAGAGCTTATCTTACATTACATTGAATCAAACAAGTAACATGCATAATTATGAAAGAGAGATATTGTCAGCAAATGATCTATAGCGAATTAGGTAAAACTGGGATAAAGGTTTCCAAGCTTTGTTTTGGTTCCCTGACCCTGGGGCCTTTGCAAAAGAATTTATCCGTAGAGGAAGGTGCAGCGGTAATCAGGAGAGCTGCTGAAATGGGGGTTAACTTTATAGATACGGCTGATCTATATGGTACCTACCCATACATTAGAGAAATACTAAAGGATTTCCCCGATATGGTGGTTTCTAGCAAATCCTATGCCTATGATATTAAGACAGCAGAGGAAACATTAAACAGGGCTTTAGCTGGCATAAGCAGGGACTATATTGATTGTTTCCTGTTACATGAGCAGGAGGGCCCATTGACTCTGAAGGGACATTGGGAAGCAATCGAATATCTGTCCCGGTGTAAGAACAAAGGATTAGTAAGAGCGATAGGAATTTCTACACACCACGTAGCTGGTGTTAGGGCAGCCGCAGAAATTCCAGAAATTGATATTATCCATCCTATAATAAATTATAGGGGTGTGGGCATAGTAGATGGAGATTTAGAGGACATGGAACAGGCTATATCGTTGGCCTGGTCCAAGGGGAAGGGTATATATGCTATGAAAGCTTTGGGAGGTGGACACCTTATACCAGATCTTCAGAAAGCCTTTGACTATATTTTAAACTTCCCTTACCTCCATTCCGTAGCCGTTGGTATGCAAATGACGGAAGAAGTCGAAATTAATGTGGATATCTTTAATGGTATAATTCCAAATAAGGATAAATTGGATTCAGTAAGATATTACGAAAGAAAACTTTTCATTCAAGACTGGTGTACCGGTTGCGGCAGATGTATAAGAAGATGTCAGCAAGGAGCCCTTATCATAGGTGAAGATGGTAAATCACAAGTAGATGGTAATAAATGTATCCTTTGCGGCTATTGTGGTTCAGTCTGCAAGGAGCTGGCTATTAAGGTTATTTAGTGGTACACCTATTTCAGGTATAGCAGGATGAAATAGAAGGAAGATTATATAGGAGGCAATCATACTTTGAGGATTTTGGCTATGGATGTTGGTGACAGGCGAATAGGGATGGCTATTAGTGATAGTTTAGGTTTGATGGCTCATGGCATCGAAACACTGGTTAGAAAGGGCGAAAAGCATGACATGGAACGTATTGGGCAAATAATAGATATATATAAGCCGGATAAAATGGTTTTAGGTCTGCCTATCAATATGAATGGCACCATAGGTCCTCAAAGTGAGAAGGTTAAAAAGTTCGGAGACTTGATAAAAGAACATGGTTTTACCGGGGATATTATCTATTGGGATGAAAGGCTCACCTCAATGCAAGCTAATCGTATTATGATAGATGCTGATGTTAGCAGGAAGAAAAGAAAAGAGAACGTAGACATGATGGCAGCTATTTTTATCCTACAGGGTTATCTGGATTTTACAAACAACAAAAAAAGGGGGGGGAATTAGAGATGGACAATAAAAATCTAGTTGAACTGATAGACGATGACAGCAACAAGTTTATCTTTGAATATATTATGACAATAGATTTTGGAGAAAAGGAATATGTGGTATTGACACCCATGACCTCCCAAGTAGAAGTTGTTCAGAATAATTATGAAGACCAGGTTGTTATTCTTAGAGTAGAGCATGATACAAATCAGGAAAACATTTATGTTAGTATAGATGATGAAGATGAACTAAATGAAGTCTTTGAAGCCTTCTGTGAAATAGTGACACAGAGTGATGAAGAGGATCCCTAAAAAGGATCCTTTTTTTATGAAAAAAGTACTATGGAAAGTTATTCCGTCATATTGTATAATTAGACTTAATATGATAAAATTGTATAAACTATTTAAAAAAAACTAAAAAAATAATATAATTAGACTTAATATGATAAAATTGTATAAACTATCCATAAACCATAAATTCCAAAATATTTGTCAACCAAAAGGGATAGGTTTTGTGATGGAATGTTTTGGGTATCTTTTATCTATATCTGAATACCATGTATGGGGGTGAAGACTTGGCTAAAGGATGGTTTTTTTCTAATATAACTCCTTTAGAGCGAGCCCTGGATGTGACTTGGAAAAGACATGAAGTAATTTCCCACAATATATCAAATGCGGACACACCAGGTTACAAGAAAAAAAATGTGGTTTTTGAGGAAGAATTATTATCTGCTCTTGCCGGCTATGGAATGAAGGGCAGACAAACCAGGGAAAAACATCTTAGAATAGGGGATGGCCCCATAAATGAAATTGAGGCAAAAATAACCGAAGTAGATTCCACTAAAATGCGAGTAGACGATAACAATGTAGATATAGAAACCGAAATGTCAAACCTGGCTACTAATACCATTATGCATCATGCTTTGGTTCAAAAATTAAATGGGGAGTTTTCGAGAATTAGGACCATAATCAACGAGGGGAGGCGTTAAAGGTGATAAAATCAATGCAAATTAGTGCTTCTGGTATGGCGGTTCAGCGGCTCAGAATGGATATTATAGCACAGAATATAGCTAACATAAATACAACACGGACAGCCAACGGGGGCCCTTACCGTCGCAGACTGGTAACAGTACAGGAAAACATAGACTCAAAGCCTTTTTCCCAATTTCTCTCTGAAAGAAGCAATGCTTTTACTGGTCAGGGAATAAAAGCCACGGGGATAGTTGAAGATCCTACCCCGTTAAAGACGATTTATGATCCTGGGCATCCGGATGCTGATGAGCAGGGCTATGTTCAAATGCCTAATGTAGATAACCTGAAAGAGATGGTGGATATGATATCTGCTACACGCTCCTTTGAAGCCAATGTTACTGCCTTTAATGCGGCAAAGAGCATGGCAATTAAAGGGTTAGAGATAGGTAAGAGATAAAAGGAGGCTTTTAGGTGAGAATTGATAATTTGTATTCGAATGCTATTAACCTAACAGGACCTACCAGGACCAAGTCCACAGCCAATACAGGTAATTTTAAAGACATATTTGAAAACGTTGTTCAAGAAGTCAAAGATACTAGGGAAAAGGATATTCTTAATAATACACAAATGGCTGCGGGGCAAATAGACAACATAGATAAGATAATGATCGACATGGAAAAGGCTGATATCGCCCTCCAGTTTACTTTACAAGTTAGAAACAAAGTATTGGATGCCTATCAGGAAATAATGAGGATGCAGATATAGCATAAACTGGTGTAGGGATATTGGATAGACTACTTAAGTGAGTAATTATGAAAACAGTAGTCCGAAAGATGAGGTATGATCTTATATTAATTATTGTTTTACTGCTGTATCTTTTACTTACTACTTGAAAGGTCATTTCCATTAGATGCTCCCCCGTCCCGGAACAAGTCTGAGGTTGGGACATGACCTACACAGAATCTGGATATGTGATGAGCCGGCTTTTGATCTAATGCTCTTTTTATAATAAACAATAGATTGGCAGTTGGTGGATAACTTGGTATTTGAGGGGAAGCGGGGATGGGATGTTAAGTGCACTGGAACCTATTAAACAACAACTGAATAGCTTTTGGGACAATCTGGATAGAAATAAAAGAAGGAATTTTATTTTCATAATTGTTTTGGTTGTGATAACCATAGTTTTTACCACGGTTTTATTGACCAAAAAGGACTATGTGGTATTGTATTCTGGATTGAATGACAAGGAAGCAGCCGAGATTTATACTAATTTAAAAGAATCAAATGCCCAGCCTAAAATGGAAGGCACAACGACTATACTTGTCCCAAAGGATAAGGAAGCGGAATTACGGATGCAAATGACCTTGGAAGGCTATCCAAAATCTGGTTTTAACTATGATTTGTATCTTCAGGGTAGTAGTTTTGGTCAAACCAATGATGAGATCCAAAAAAGATGGATTATACAGCTTCAGGAACGGTTGGGTCAATCCATACGCTTTTTAGAAGGAGTGGATGATGCAGTAGTGACTATTGCTATGCCCAAGTCTGACTCCTTTGTTTTAAAAGAGGATGAAATACCCGTGTCGGCATCTGTGATAATTCTACCGAGACAAGGGTATGAAATAAACAGCCAACAAGCAAAGAGCATTGAGCAACTAATGTCTACCAGTGTTCCCGGGCTGAATAAGGAGAATATCACTATAATAGATAATAAGATGAATATTCTTAATCTTGAGGGGGAATCAGGAACCCAAATGGTTGCCAACCAGTTTATCATGCAGCAACAGTTGGAGGATAGAATAAAGGCAGAAATCATGAGTTTGTTGGAACCTGTGTTTGGATATGGTAAGGTAAAGATTGCCGTAAATGCTAAGTTAAACTTTGACAAAAGAACAACAGAATCAATAACGTTTGAACCCGTTATGGACGATTCGGGCATAATTATTAGCCAGGAATTATTAAAAGAGAAAATGAGCAACGCCCCTGTTGGTGGAGTACCAGGAGAGACCAATAATACGACCCAATATCCTGAAGCCGGCATGGGAACAGATTCTACATCGCAAAAGGATCACAGAAAAATTAACTACGAGGTCAATGAAATAAAAGAGATGATAGAGGAAGAGCAGGGCAAGCTTGAGAACTTGTCCATCGCGGTTGTTATTGATAATGATCAACTTGACCAACAAACTATAAACGGTGTGAGAGAATTAGTATCAACAGCCATGGGTACGGATTTGGATAGAGTAGCAGTCCAAAACTGGGGATTTAACACAGATATCCAGCAGGATCTACTGGACGCTATAAAGGACAGATCAATGGAAAGGCCATGGATAAACTTAAATTGGATTGCAATAATTGTGTCTTCTTTGATCTTAATCACTGCTATAGCTTTGATTATACGAAAGAGCAAACAACCAATCCCTATTGAAGCTACAGGAGAGTATTTCCCGCAAGAATTAGTAGTCACAGAGGAAGAAAATATACCTGAAATCGCTGTTAGTGAAGAGAATACGATTAAAACACAATTGAATAAGTTTGCGGAAGAACAGCCCGAAGAGATTGCTCAACTATTGAGAAATTGGTTAAGCGAGGATTAACCTGAAAAAGGGGGAGAGTATAGGATATGGCAAGAAATAGAGGGACCTTAACCGGTAGAGAGAAGGCAGCGATTTTACTTATATCCCTGGGGACCGAAAGAGCATCTCAAATATACAAACACCTTAAGGAAGAGGAAATTGAGCAACTGACCTTGGAAATCGCAAACTTACGAAAAGTTGACAGCGACGTAAAAGACGCTATACTTGAGGAATTCTATGAGATATGTTTAGCAAAGAATTACATAGCTGAAGGCGGAATAGGATATGCCAAAGAAGTTCTCGAGAAGGCTTTAGGAGGGCAAAAAGCTTTGGAATTGATCAACAAATTGACTTCCTCCCTCCAAGTCAGACCTTTTGATTTCGCAAGAAAGGCAGATCCTACACAACTGTTGAACTTTATCCAGAATGAACATCCACAAACTATTGCGTTAATTATGGCTTATTTAAGCCCCCAACAAGCAGCGATAATACTATCCGCACTCCCCATGGAAAAACAGGCCGAGGTAGCATCGAGGATTGCCATGATGGATAGTACATCTCCAGAGATTATTAAGGAGATAGAAAGAATTTTAGAAAAAAAGCTATCCTCTATGGTAACTTCTGATTTTACAACAGCTGGAGGCATAGAGGCTATTGTGGATATATTATTATCCGTAGATAGGGGAACGGAAAAACATATAATGGAATCACTCGAGATGAGAGACAGTGAGTTGGCAGAAGAAATCAAAAGAAGAATGTTTGTTTTCGAGGATATTGTAACGCTGGATAACCGTTCAGTCCAACGGTTCCTGAGAGAAGTAGACAACAATGATCTTGCTCTGGCCTTGAAAACTGCAAGTGAGGAAGTTAATAGGGTTATATTTTCAAATATATCTAAACGTCTTCAAGATATGCTAAAAGAAGATATGGAGTTTATGGGCCCTGTCAGACTTCGGGACGTCGAGGATGCCCAGCAAAAGATTGTAAATATCATCAGAAGGTTGGAGGATGCTGGTGAAATCGTAGTTTCACGGGGTGGAGGGGACGAGATAATTGTCTAGGATAGTTAAGAATGATAGGATTGTAATCAAAGGTGCAAAAAAAATTCTATCAAATGGCACTGGTCCGAATAGTATTGGAGAGCATGTTTCAGCCCTAAACGATGATCAGGGTATGAAGATTAATTATTATGAAATTATTGAACACGCCAAGGAACAGGCTAATGAAATAATCGAAAAAGCACGAGAGAAGGCCAATATAATAGAAATAGATGCTCAAAGAGCAGCAGTTAAGACCATGGAGACTGCAAAGGAAGAGGGGCGTGCCAACGGGTATTCAGAGGGATACGATAATGGTTACGCGCAGGGTTTAAAGGAAGGCAATGACCTTGGTAGGGCCCAATACGAGGATGCAATAAACGAAGTTCAAGAATTAAAGAAGAAATACCAGGAAGATTATGATAACCTCTATAAGATTAGCGAAAGATATATGCTTGAGCTGGCAATTGAGATTGCACGAAAAGTCATTGGCGATGCCTTGGGTAGTGATGACAGGGTGTATACTGAGTTAGCCTATAAAGCTCTAAAGCAAGTACGGGGACAGGAAAAGGTAGCGATTAGAGTGAGTAGCCATGATTATCCAAGAGCACTTGAGAACAAGGGTGCTTTGCTTTCAAAACTAAATGAAATAGAAGATATTGAGATCATTGAAGACGGCTATTTGGAGAATGGTAGCTGCGTTGTTGATACTGGGACAGGCACAATAGACGCCAGTGTAAATGTTCAGATGGAGATTATAGAATCTTCCCTTCTTAAACAAGAGGGGAAGCTTATATAAATGGAGGGATATAGTTGGAGCCCATCATCTTTGATACATATAGAGAAATGCTAGGAACCATAAAAAGCATATCACATACGGGTAAAGTTACCCAGGTTATTGGGCTCACTATAGAATCAAATGGACCTACAATGGAGCTAGGACAGATATGTTTGCTGCATAACTATAAAAGGACTTGCTCAATAAGGGCCGAAGTTGTTGGTTTTAGGGAGGATAGGGTGCTATTAATGCCCTTGGGTGAGCCTAAAGGGATAGGCCCCGGTAGCTTGGTTGAATCGATACAAAGTGCTCTGGAGATATCTGTTAGCGATGACTTAAAGGGGAGGATCTTGGATGGACTGGGCAATCCCATGGATGGCAAAGGACCTGTTTCCAATCATATATTGATACCTATCGACAATGTTCCACCAAATCCCCTGGAACGGAAAAGGATATCAAAGCCGCTAGTACTAGGTATAAAAGCAATAGATGGGCTGTTAACCTGTGGAAGCGGTCAAAGGTTGGGTATATTTGCCGGTAGCGGAGTTGGGAAAAGCACCTTGCTTGGTATGATTGCGAGAAATACGGAAGCCGATGTTAATGTTATAGCCCTGGTAGGCGAACGTGGTAGGGAGGTCCAAGAGTTTATCCAGAAAGATTTGGGAGAAGAAGGGCTAAAACGGTCAGTTTTGATAGTCGCAACATCTGATCAACCTCCTTTGGTAAGGGTTAAGGCAGCTTTGGTAGCAACAACAATTGCAGAATACTTTAGGGATAAAGGATTAGATACACTATTGATGATGGACTCCATTACGAGATTTGCCATGGCCCAGCGGGAAATCGGTCTTGCTATTGGGGAGCCCCCAGTGGCAAGAGGATATACGCCTTCGGTTTTTGCGCAATTACCTAAACTGTTGGAACGATCCGGTAATTCGTCGAAAGGCTCAATTACCGGTTTATACACGGTGTTGGTAGATGGTGACGATTTCAATGAACCCATAAGCGATGCAGTAAGGGGTATATTGGATGGACATATAATCCTATCAAGGGATCTGGCTAATAGCAACCATTATCCGGCCATCGAGGTATTAGGTAGTGTTAGCAGAGTTATGCCGGACATAGTCCTCGATGACCATTTACACAAGGCCGGTAGAATAAAAAACCTGCTTGCTGCTTATAGGGAATCTCAGGATCTAATAAATATAGGTGCCTATAACCATGGGAGCAATCCTACAATTGATGAGGCTATAGAAAAGGTGCACCTGATCAACGAATTTTTACAGCAATCTGTAGGCGAAAGATTTGATATGGACACCACAATGGAATGGATGTCGAGGATAGTATAATGAGTTTAAAAGGTTTTAAATTTAGCCTAGAGGCACCTCTTAAGGTCAAAGAGTTGCACAAGTCACAGTTAGAAGTAAAACTAGCTAAGGCAAAAAAGAAAATGGACGCCTATAAAAGAGCTTTGGTTCTTTTGACTATGGAAAGTGATGAGCTTCACTTTAAGTTGGCTGATTCACTTTCCGCTGGTATCAAAGCAGTGAATTTAATAGAACTTAACAAATACTTAAATATTTTATCCGACAGGATAGCTGATGCGCAAATTCAATATCGTGAGGCTAGCGATAAGTTTGCAGCATTACGAAATTCTTTGATAGATGTTATAAACGAAATCGATATACTAGAGGAACTAAAGGAAAAGCAGGAAAAAGAGTATCTTAAAGAAATACAAAAAAAGGAAGAGAAAGATCTGGAGGAAAGAATAAACTTCCATACCTTTATGCGAGGTGGAAAAATGTATGGCTAAGAGGGGCAGAAAGATCCCAGTTGCATTAGTAATCATCTTAATATTGCTTATATCCGTTACTTTAGCGATTGTCTTTAATATTGGGGGTATTAGGGATCTGGTCTTTTCTATAATTGGTAAGGACATAGCTGAAGATATTATTGGTATCCCCTCGGACCAGGATCCTTACCAGGCTGAAAGGGAGTTTATTAATACCGAAAAGACTAAATTGATGGCTTTGAGAACTGATCTGGAAAACTACAGAGCTCAACTACAGGACAAAGAAAATGAACTACAGGAGAAAGAAGCCCAGTTGCTAGAAAAGGAAAGGGAAATCGAAAGGTTAAGTGAGAAACTTTCTGTACAATACGATGATCTAATAGAGCTTACTAAGATTTATGAGCAAATGGATGGAGAAGAGGCTGCTGCGATTCTATCCCAAATTGATGACACCCAACAGGTAATCCTAATAATTAGGAGCTTAAAAAAAGAGAAATCAGCCGAGATATTGGGCTTGATGGACGCAAAGTTGGCCGCTGATATACTAAGCAAAATGTACTAATACAGTATAGCAACCAGAGGATTTCAAAAATAATCCCATAAGCTTTATCTAATCGTTGTTGCTGATAGTGTCATTTATGGGTTTATTTCAATAAAATTAATGAAAGGAGGTGTGTTGACTTGTATCCAGTATTTTTCTCTTCACAAATTACCCGTGATGATATAACAATTCATAAGGGAAGCCACCAGGAACAGCCTTCTTATAACGAAAGATTTAGGGATATAATGGTATCCAGGGACTCATCTCTTAAACCTGAATCCGGAGATGCTATCAATGAAGAATCTACAAGAATTGCAGAACCCGATGACAAGGACGAAAATACCGTACCGACCAGTTATCTGTCATATGGGACGAGGACTGATACCCTATATACTTCATCAATTATCCCGATGGTAGTTGATCTGATCCCTACTGATGAGAGGACAATGGACGAGGGTAACAGCCTAGTTTTACAATACACTGATGGTAATGTTATGGGGTTGGGAGTTACAGAAGGTGAAGCTGACGACATATTAGTTTTGGATAAGGAAGTGGCGGGTAGGAATCACTATTCGGAGCTTATTGGCAATAATGCTGCCCAAGCCTTTTTACAGGACAGTGAGTTCAGCGAGCATATAAACAAGAAAACCGACATCAGCATGGGGTATTTTGACAATAAGGAAATTTCAAAATACAATTCATCAGATAGTGGTACCGAAATAGCTGGAGTGGTGATAAGCGAGACTGACGAAGAGAATAGAGTCCATGGGCCACAGGTCCATATAATGGATAACCGCATTTTGGATAATGCAGTTCAAGGACGGGACCGAGCATTGAGGCAAGTTATTTTATCATCAGAACATAAAGACCCCGGCAATTTATTTATGGAATCAGAGAAAGACAATAAAGCCACAAGTGCAGAACAGATTGGCCATCCTGAAAAAGGAGAAAGAACTTATGACAGTTCGCTGACCTTAGAGAAAGGATTCTTTGATAATGACGCCGAATCGGATTATGACAACGGAAACAATTCAGATGGTCTAGGCAATGTGATTCTGGATGGTGGTCTTGATCTTTCAAAGGCACTGGAGAATTCCGATTCAGTTGGGAAAATTGAAGTTGTAGAGCAATTGGCAAGAAGGATGGTAGTGACCCTGAATAAACGATCATCAGAGTTGGCAATAGAAGTAAAACCCAACCATTTGGGTAAACTTCTTCTCAAGGTTGCCATTGAAGACGGCAATTTAACGGGAAAGATTTATACCAACAACCAGCAAGTAAGGGACTTCTTGCAGCGAAACTTGAATGACCTGTGGGCTACCCTCAAGGATCAGGGTTTTGTGTTCACTTCACTGGACGTTAATGTAGGTAGCCAACCCGATTTTGAGCAATTCCATCAAACGAGGACGATAAGACAAAGTACCAGAAAGGCCATTACTCCATCCGATATTTCCAGGATAATGGCTAATGGACTTTCAGAACTGAATCAAATCGATTGTTTGGCCTAGGAGGTGAAATTATGAGAGTACAAGCTGATGGTTATTTTGATGGCACAAATAGGCCGACCAGGGAAATAAAAACCCAATTAGGCAAAGATGAATTCTTAAAGATACTAATAGTCCAGTTACAAAATCAAGATCCACTTAACCCCATGGAAGATAAGGATTTCATCGCCCAAATGGCACAGTTTAGCACCCTGGAGCAAATTCAAAACCTGGGTAGGGATTTTCAATCATTAAAAGCTATGAACCTTGTAGGAAAGATGGTCTATGGAGAAATAGATATAGAAAATTCATCTCAAGTAATTCCTGTGTTGGGAAGGGTTGGAAGCGTGACTTACTCTGATGGGAAAATGTACCTACAGGTGGGTGATTATACCTTAAGTATGGATGAATTGTTTACAGTTTTCTCAGAGGATGAGGCAGAGTCGATTGAAATGCCAAATGGTGTGGATTAAGTTGATAGCCTAGGTATAGGATGGTGGAAAAATGAAAATCAGAAATGAAAATATCAATATCAATCGTTTAGTAACATTAGGGAATCCCGCGACCAAGCCTAAAAGACCAGGTATTAGCACTCTGCAGACCGTCCCCAACAATATAAAATCCGATGGAAAACAGGATTTTAAAGATGTTTTCAAGGCAGCTCTTGACAGCAGTACGGCATTGGATATAAAGTTCAGTAAACATGCGATCCGAAGAATGGAGGATCGGAATATAGAGCTTTCTGCAAGACAACTCCAGGATCTAAAGGATGCCTTAACTAAGGTAAAGAACAAAGGGGTTAAAGATTCGCTAATTTTAATGGAGGATGCAGCTTTGATTGTTAATGTACCCACCAGGACTGTTGTAACAGCTGTGGATAATAACAGTATCCGTGAAAATATTTTTACTAATATTGATGGTGCGATAATTATCTAGCCGGACCTTTTTAGGAGGCTTATGTCCTGGAATGACAGAAGGGGCATACATCGCACAAAAACTAAGGAGGTTATTAATTTATGTTACGTTCCATGTTTTCAGGAGTATCAGGACTCCGCTCTCATCAAACAAAAATGGATGTTATAGGCAATAATATTGCTAACATAAACACTGTTGGCTTCAAGGCAAGTAGGGTTACCTTCCAGGAAGTGTATAACCAGACTTTGAAAGCAGCGTCTGCTTCTACCAGTGCTACAGGGCGTGGCGGTACCAATGCCCATTCAGTAGGTTTGGGCGTTTCTGTTGCTTCTATCGATGTGTTTCATACCCAGGGAGGAGCTCAGAGAACTGATAAGGCTACGGATCTATCCCTGGACGGGGATGGGTTCTTTATCCTCTCAGACGGAGCAAAGAACTATTACACTCGTGCTGGTAATTTTGATGAGGACCCCTACGGCTACCTGGTAGCTGCCAACGGCTTAAAGGTACAGGGATGGACCACCAGGGATAGTGACGGAAACATAGTCACAACAGGGTCGACCAGGGAAATCAATCTGGCAAACCTATCCATGTCCCCCCATGCTAGTTCCATGATTAGATTTGAAGGTAATCTTAACAGCAGGTTGCCAGATGATGGTATGGTGGAATATACAACCAGTGTTTTTGACAATCTTGGAGAAGAACATAGTATAAAACTTATTTTCTCGAGGGTTACCAGTGAGGTTATGGGACCTGACGGGGACCCTGTTATTGAAGTTGTACCCAATCAATGGGATCTTGTCATTGAACCGGCCAGCGAAGATAGCAGAATTACCACCAGACCCTTGTATGATACGAAGGTTGGGGGTGCGAGACCAATTGAATTCGATGGCAATGGAAGACTGGTTTACCCCTTGGATGGTATTACGATCCCATTGATAGAGTTCAACAATGGATCTAACCCCATAATTAGAGTCGATGATGTTGGAGGCTTAACGATAATATTTGATCCTGAGAAAATGACTCAAAATGACAGTGAATCCACATTCAAGATAGCTGAAGCCGATGGGTATGAGTATGGCACCCTGAATAATATCACCATAGATTCAATGGGCAGAGTAATTGGTATTTATTCCAATGGTATGTCCCGTATAGATGCGATATTGGCAATATCAAGATTCAATAATCCTGCAGGCCTGTTAAAGTTAGGGGATAATCTGTTCGAGATCTCTGCAAACTCTGGCGACCCCATTGTAGGACAAGCAGGGATAGACGGGAGAGCATTAATAAACCCGGGTGCTTTGGAAATGTCCAATGTCGATTTAGCCGGAGAGTTTACTGACATGATTATTACTCAAAGGGGTTTTCAAGCCAACTCAAGAATCATTACTACATCGGATGAAATACTACAGGAATTAGTCAACCTGAAAAGGTAGGCTGTAACTAGCCGGGACTAAAATCCCGGCTAGTTAATAATAGTTTGAGGGTGGTGAGGCTCAGGTGATCAAGGTTACCAGGTTGAACGGTAAGGAGTTTGTTATAAACACCGAAATAATAGAATTCATAGAAAGCACACCCGATACGGTAATTACGACGACTACAGGCAAGAAGGTTATAGTAAAAGAAGATGTTGATGAGGTAATTAACAGAGTTATAGATTTTAAAAGACGAGTTTTGGAGATTCAATAAGTGAGGTGTAGTCAATGGATGTATCAACATTGGCTGGAATAGTTGCGGGAGTAGCTTTTATTATAGTTGGAATAATCCTTGGCGGAACATTGCAAAGCTTTTATGATTTACCCTCCATTATGATAGTTTTTGGGGGGACGATTGCTGCGACAATGGTGTCCTACCCATTTAGGAGACTGATAAGTTTTACTAAGGTAGTTAAGAAACTCTTCCTTACATCTGATGAAAAACCACAGGAGGCAATCGTCCGGATAATCGAATTAGCTAATATAGCGAGAAAAGAAGGTTTATTGGCCCTGGAGGAAGCAGCGTATGGTACCGACGATCCATTTCTACAAAAAGGTATACTCCTTATCGTAGATGGAACAGATCCTGAACTGGTAAAGAACATTCTGGAGACCGAGCTGGACTTTGTAGAAGAGAGACACCAGGAAGGACAAGGGATTTTTGAGACTATGGCCTCCCTTGCCCCTGCATTTGGTATGATTGGTACCTTAATTGGACTAATTAATATGCTAAAAAACCTGGATGATCCCTCTACCTTAGGACCCAGTATGTCAGTAGCCTTGGTTACAACACTCTATGGATCCATGTTGGCTAACTTGTTTTTTACGCCTATGGCAATTAAGCTGAAGTACAAGAGTAGCCAGGAGATTCTTCTAAAGGAAATCATGTTAGAGGGTATGCTCTCGATCCAGGCGGGCGAGAACCCCCGTATTATAGAAGAAAAGTTAAAGGCTTTTCTACCACCAAGTGATAGAATAAACAGGGAGGGAAATCCTCCAGAAGAGGATGAATGAGGTTGGCTAGAAAAAGAACGCCAAAACAAGAGAATAAAGGTGCAGCTGAATGGTTACTTACTTATGGTGACCTGGTTACCTTGCTATTGACTTTTTTTGTGATGCTTTTCTCATTTTCCACTATAGACGCTCAAAAATGGCAGAGCTTGGTTTCGGCACTTGGGGGACAAACCGGTATCCTGGAGAGTGGAAAAGTAATAAACGAAAAACCAGATACAGGCGATAATCCAAGTATTGATGATTTTCTTGAGCTTTTTCCTGGTGGTACCGATAAATTAAATGATTTCCAGGGAGATGAGGATAGTGAACATGATACTGAAGATGAGTTTGTTCGCCTTTATAAGGCTATAGAAGGTTTTTTAGAAGAAAGGGAGATACCTGCAGAGGTTAAAATCTCAGATGCTCATACTGAAATACTGCTGAGGTTCAAGGATACGGTACTTTTTGATTCAGGAGCAGCTAATATAAAGCAAGATGCCAAGGAGATTTTAGTGGGAATCAGTGACGTTTTAGATGAATTTCAAGAACATATAAGCAGGGTCAGGATAGATGGCCATGCAGATATTATACCTGTTAACCCTAGGAAGCATCCGACTAATTGGGAATTATCCGCTGAACGTGCGGTAAATGTAGTTAGATTTTTGTGTGAAGAACAAGGCTTTGATCCATCAAAGCTATCGGCTGCCGCATATGGGGAGTTTCACCCCATAGACGACAGCAATACTGAAGAAGGTTTGTCCAGAAACAGAAGGGTAGAGGTTTTTATTATTAGAGAGATCAAATCCGGAGAAATAACCGAAATAGATTAGTAAACTGGGATTATTGGCAATATGGTCCAACCCATTAATTATCATGTATTCGAATAACCTTATTAATTCTATGGGGGTAAGGTAGTTACTATGAATAAAACATTAATAATTATTATTGCGGTATTGCTTACTATTACAATTGGGATTGGGTCTTTTATTATAATCCTATTGATTCCTTCTGAGAGAGAGAATGACGAGCAGCCCGGATACGTTTATAGTACCGGAGATAATTTTTTAACTAATTTAAAAACCGAGGGACACTACATAAAGGCCGATATCCTTATAGAGGTAACGGACAAAAGGACGCTGAAGGTTTTGGAGAAAAACAACCATAGGATTAGGGATCAGATTATTGAGATTTTGGGGGATATAAACGAAGAAGAATTAAAACAAAAGAATTTTAAGAGAAATTTGCGAGATTTGATAAGAGATGACTTACAAAACATCCTCAAAATTGATAATATAAAAGGCGTCTATTTTAATGACTTCATAATCCAATAAATTTTAAGCATCTCATGGAAGGTGGATTACTTTGGCAGAGATATTATCTCAAAATGAAATAGATGAACTATTGAATGCACTCAATTCCGGAGAGCTAGATGCCTTACAGATGAACAGCGAGGCAGAAGATAGGAAAATAAAGTCATATGACTTTCGAAGGCCTGATAAGTTTGCAAAAGATCAATTAAGAACTATGCAGGTGATCTATGAGAACTACTCCAGGCTAATAGCCTCATATTTGTCAGGTATTCTACGGAGTTTTTGTCAGGTAGATGTGACATCTGTTGAGCCGCAGACATATTATGAGTTTATTAATTCACTACCTGATCCTGCTGTTCTTGGTATCTTTAGATTTAGGCCACTGGCTGGGTCTGCCATTATAGAGGTTTCTCCAGATATAACATACGCAATTATTGATAAAATGTTGGGTGGTACCGGTGAGTTGGTTGATCTTAGAAGAGACTTCACGGATATTGAACTCTCTCTGATTCAAAGAATTATTACAGAATTAGTCTCTATAATGAATGAACCATGGGTAAATGTGATGGGGAGCAATTTTCGATTGGAAAGGATTGAAACCAATCCCCAATTTGCCCAGATTATTTCTCCCAATGAGACTATTGCAATTATTACTATGAACATAAGTATAGGTGAGATAGATGGTTTGTTAAATGTTTGTATCCCCTTTATGGTTATAGAACCGATTATTGACCAGTTAAGCACAAAGTATTGGTTTACTTCCAGCCTGGAAGGAGAAAGAAGCGACGCACAAAGCGAATTGTTAGCCAGGCAAATAAAAGATTCAGATGTAGATCTAACCGCAAAACTGGGCTATAGTAAAATAACCATAAGGGAATTTATAGGTTTACAGACAGGAGATGTAATTAAATTGGACACTCGGACAAGTGATGGGGTGTCCCTGGTAATTGGAGAAAGAGAAAAATTCCTTGGCGTTATAGGTACAAAGAACAATAATTACGCTGTAAAAATAACTGGCATAAAAGGAGGAAGGCTAAGAAATGGGTGAACTGCTCTCTCAGGAAGAAATAGATGCTCTGCTTAAAGGAAATACCGATGAAGATGGGCATAATAGTCCCCAGAACATGGTATTAACCGAAGAGGAAAAGGATGCCTTGGGGGAAATAGGAAATATAAGTATGGGTACCGCAGCTACTACTCTTTATACCCTATTAAACCACAAAGTTCTAATAACTACTCCACATGTTTCTGTAACGACCCTGAATGATATAGCGGAACAATATCCAATACCCTTTGTAGCCGTTAAGATTCGGTATACCAGAGGTCTTGAAGGCAATAATTTATTGATCATAACTGAAGATGACGTAAAAACCATAACGGATCTGTTAATGGGTGGAGATGGTACAAACATAGTGGGGGATCTGAACGAATTGCATCTAAGTGCTATAAGTGAAGTCATGAACCAAATGATAGGTTCATCGGCCACATCCATGGCTTCTATGTTTGGAAAAGATATAAACATATCCCCACCAGAAGTTTTTAATATGGATCTTACCAATAAGATCCCAGATACCTTTTTTAAGTCTGACGAACTTATAGTGAAAGTTAATTTTAAAATGGAAATACCAGGTATACTAGATAGCTATATTATGCAGCTAATTCCACTGGAATTTGCTAAAGAAATAGTTGAAAGCCTTATTAGAGGTCAGAACGATAACTATGGACAAGACGCAACTGTTACTCCATTAGTAACCACTGATACCGTACATTCGGCCCCTAACAGTTTAGGGGATAGTGCCACAATTGAGCATGAGTCCACTACTGCAAAAGACAGGGTTTCCATGCCCCCTGTTGGAGTGCAGCCCGTAATCTTTCAGCCTTTAGAGGAAGAACCTGTACAAAAGGAGAGTAGAAATATCGATCTCATTTTGGATGTACCTCTGCAGATATCAGTGGAACTGGGTAAGACGCGAAAAAAAATTCAAGAGATTCTTGAGTTAAGCCCGGGATCCATCGTAGAACTTGATAAGATGGCGGGTGAACCTGTAGATATTTTGGTCAATGGTAAGATTATAGCTAAAGGTGAAGTAGTTGTTATCGATGACACTTTTGGTGTAAGAATAACAGACATATTAACCCCATCTAACAGAATATCCCATTTAAGATAATTTTACAGAAAGGTAGGTAGCTACTATGAAAAATAAAATACTTATTGTAGACGATGCAGCCTTTATGAGAATGATGATCAAAGATATATTGACCAAGAATGGATACGATGTCGTGGGCGAGGCGGAAAATGGGGGAAAGGCGGTTGAAAAATATAAGGAACTGAATCCAGATTTGGTTATTATGGACATTACTATGCCTGAAGTCGATGGTATTCAAGCAGTAAGGGAGATCAAAAGAATTGATGACGATGCAAAGATCATTATGTGTTCGGCAATGGGGCAGCAGGCAATGGTCATTGAGTCTATACAGGCTGGTGCCAGAGACTTTATTGTAAAACCATTCCAGGCAGAAAGAGTTCTGGAAGCCGTAAGGAAAGTGTTGTTATAATGGATAACCTTCTACAAGTTATCCCCCTTTTGTTAGGTTTTTTTGCTGTATTATTTATAGCTTATTTGGCAACTAAATTTCTAGGTCCCAAAATGAGCCATATGGGTGCCAGTAAGCATATTAGGATAATAGATAGAGTGTTTTTAGGTAATGATAAATCCGTTTGTATAATACAGGTGGGAGAACGTTTTTTTCTAATCGGGGTTACCAATCACCATATAGGAGATATTAGTGAAATTCAAGAGGCTGATCTAGTACCCTTAACAGTTCAAAAGAATAATGCCTTCAATAGCCTGTTTGAGGTGTATATAAGGAAATTCCGTCAGAATCCTGAAGATAGTTTGGATGAAAGGGATAGGATTCAGCAGATTAAAGAAAGCTTGGAGAACCAGAGAAGGAAAATGAAAGATCTATGAAAATAGGGGATTAATCGGGGTTGATTTTTTGAACAAAAGGCTTGGTCTGAAAGTATTTTTATGTTTGATTGTTAGTATAGGAATAATGCTTTTCATGGCATCCTATTCTTTAGCTCAACCAGAGGAACCGGTAAAATTAGGAATCAATATTGAAGGAACAGGCCCTTCAGGGGAATCCCTAAACGGGTTTGAAATTATATTTTTATTTACTATTTTAACTCTTGCTCCTTCAATCCTAATCATGATGACTTCTTTTACCAGAATCATTATAGTATTGTCGTTTACAAGAAATGCACTGGGTACTCAGCAGATGCCCCCCAATCAAGTTTTGATTGGGTTGGCTTTATTTCTTACCTTTTTCATTATGGCCCCTATTGGTGCAACAATTAACGAAAGTGCTATCGGTCCTTACTTAGCCGGTGAAATAGGCCAAGAACAAGCTTTGCAAGAAGCAATGGAACCAATAAGGAATTTTATGTTTAAGCAAACACGGGAAAAAGATTTAGCCATGTTCGTCAACTTATCCTCTATACCAAAACCGGAGACACTGACGGACATACCGAATAATGTATTAATACCATCCTTCATTATTAGCGAACTGAAAACAGCTTTTCAGATGGGCTTTTTAATCTATGTACCCTTTATAGTAGTTGACATGGTAGTGGCCAGTACCCTGATGTCCATGGGTATGATGATGTTGCCACCTGTAATGATATCCCTACCTTTTAAAATCCTTCTATTTGTGATGGTAGATGGTTGGAATCTAATCGTCAAAACTTTAGTTGCCGGGTTTAATTAGCGATTGGGGGTGTTGATTGATATGATGGAAGGCGAAATTATAAATATAGCTCAACAGGCAATCTACACTGGACTTTTAATTGCTTCACCCATGCTGGGGTTGGGCTTGATCGTAGGTTTGATAGTAGCAATTTTTCAGGCAACGACACAGATCAACGAGCAAACCCTGGTGTTTGTCCCAAAGATTCTTGCCGTTATGATAGCGCTCCTCGTTTTTGGACCCTGGATCATGAGAACCATGACTGAATTTACAACTAAATTATATAATAGCATAAACACAATAACTGGGCTGTGAGGTATAGATGGATCTGATTCTGCAAGAAGTGATGGATAAGTTTGAAATTTTCATATTGATCCTTGTCCGCATGGCAGGATTATTTCTGATGTCTCCCGTATTTGGCAGGCAGAATGTTCCTGCTTATTCAAAGGTAGGTTTATCCCTGTTTCTTTCCTATATGGTACTTAGCAACAGATTCCTGTCAACGGGAATTGAAATACAGACCCCATATGTGTTTGGCATTCTAATTGTTCGAGAAGTCTTGGTTGGTTTTGTCATGGGGTATGTAACGACCCTGATCTTTTCTGCCATTTGGACAGCAGGTCAACTAATTGACACCCAAATAGGATTTGGGATAGTAAGCGTAATTGATCCTCAAAACAGCATACAGGTACCCTTAATGGGCAATTTCAAGAATATCCTGGCCTTATTAGCTTTCTTTGTTTTAGATGGACATCGCACCTTGATAGAGTTGATATTTGGCAGTTACGAACTTATTCCATTAGGAGAAGGTTTCATAACCAATGAATTATCTTCTTTAATTTTCAGGCTGTTTTCGGACTCCTTTCTTTTGGCATTAAAAATTGCCCTACCCGTTTTTGCCATAACTTTTATATCAGAAGTAGCCTTTGGAATATTAGTCAGGGTTATACCACAGATGAACATATTTATTGTTGGTATCCCAGTAAAAATATTCATTGGACTTGTTACGATAATGATATTTATACCCTTATATATTGGTTCCCTTAATGGGGTATACAATGAAATGTTTAGCAATATAGGTAGTAGCCTATGGAGGATGGTAGCTAAGTGAAATTAGTAAATAATTCAATTGATCTTCAACTTTTCGCAGGCGAGAAGACGGAAAAGGCGACATTAAAAAGAAGGCGAGATGCCCGGGAGAGGGGCCAGGTATTTCGCAGCCTGGAGATGAACTCCGCTATAATCTTATTGGTGGCATTTTCTACCTTGAAATTCACTCTTCCAAGTGTTTTAAAGAGCTTGGAAAAAATATATATGGAAATGCTAAATGGAAATGCTTATATAGACCAGGTATTTTCCTACCAAGGCATAAGAAAGCTTACACTGGATATAACCTTGGTTGTGGGCTCTGCTATTGGTCCCTTCCTTTTGACATCGTTGACCGCTGGATTGGCAATAAATTATGGCCAGGTTGGATTCTTATTCACTACTAAGACAATTGCTCCAAAATTTAGCAAAATAAACCCTTTAGAAGGTTTTAAGAGGATATTTTCCAAAAGATCCTTGGTGGATTTAGCCAAGGCTATAATAAAATTGGCTATTATAGGCAGCATAGTATATACTGAAATAAAAAAGAATGTCGAAAATATTAGTTTATGGTATACAGGCAATATTTGGGGGACGGTCAGCTTGTTAGGTAACACCGTGTTTGATTTGGCAATTAAGATCGGGACAATCCTGCTTGTCTTTGCTATATTGGACTATGGTTATGAGTGGTGGCGTCATGAGTTGGACCTAATGATGACCAAACAAGAGGTAAAGGATGAATATAAGCTAATGGAGGGAGATCCACAGGTCCGCTCGCGTATCAGGGCAAAACAAAGGGAATTGGGTATGCGGAGGATGATGCAGGAGATACCGAAAGCAGATGTGGTTATCACTAATCCTACCCATTATGCTGTCGCCATCAGCTATGATCCCGATAATGATGAGGCCCCGGTTGTTGTTGCAAAGGGGCAAGGGTTTTTAGCCCTTAAGATAAAAGAAGTAGCCCAAAGGAATGGGGTAGTAATAACTGAAAATAAACCTTTGGCCAAGGCCCTTTTCACTTCCACTGAAGTGGGTCAGATGATTCCATCGGAGCTATTTCATGTAGTAGCCGAGGTTTTGGCCTATGTATATGACCTTAAGGGTAAAATTGTTTAAGATTTTCTTTGGTTTTAAGGGGGGGTTGGGTTGAGATTCGCAGACAATGTTATAGCTTTTATAATAATCATGATTGTATTATTGATTATTGTACCCCTTAGTGAATTTGTAATGGATATATTGCTAACCATGAATCTGGCATTATCTTTGGTCATCCTTCTAATTAGTCTTTTTACAAAGAATGCCCTGGAGTTCTCTATCTTTCCATCTTTACTATTGATTACCACCCTATATAGATTAGCTCTCAATGTTTCCTCAACCAGACTAATTCTAATTGAAGGATCAGCAGGAAAAGTTATAGAGACCTTTGGCAGATTTGTCGTCAGAGGAAATGTAGGCGTAGGTTTCATAATTTTCCTTATTATAATAATCGTACAATTCGTTGTGATTACAAAGGGAGCAGAAAGGGTTTCAGAGGTAGCCGCCAGATTTACCCTGGATGCCATGCCCGGTAAGCAGATGGCAATTGATGCGGATTTGAATTCCGGCCTGATTGATGAAAGAGAGGCTAGAACCAGAAGACGGGACATCCAAAGGGAAGCAGATTTTTACGGAGCAATGGACGGCGCCAGTAAGTTTGTTAAAGGGGACGCCATTGTAGGCATTATAATAACCATTATTAATGTAGTAGGCGGTATAATAGTTGGATTTGGCAAGATGGAGATCCAGGAGATAATATCTACATACGTCCTACTGACCGTAGGAGATGGATTGGTAAGCCAGATACCTGCATTGCTTATTTCAACATCTATGGGTATTATAGTAACCAAGGCTGCCTCTGAGTCCAGCCTGGGACAGGATTTACTCAAACAGATTACCGGTCAACCAGTTGTACTTATCATATCCGGAATTATGCTATGCTTATTGGGTTTTTTCCCTGGATTTCCCACATGGTTACTTCTTCCATTAGGTGGAATACTGATATATTTGGGCTTTTTCTTGCTCAGGTCTTGGCAAGATGATGTGGTTGTTGAAGAAGATATGATCCAACAGGAATTAGAGGATATACGCAAACCGGAAAATGTAGCAAACTTATTATCCTTGGATCCTATTGAACTTGAGTTTGGATATGGCATTATTCCCCTGGCTGATGTAAACCAAGGTGGAGATTTATTGGATCGGGTGGTGATGATAAGAAGACAGATGGCTTTAGAACTGGGGCTAATAGTTCCTGTAGTTCGTCTAAGGGATAATATACAGCTGGACCCTAATGAGTATGTAATTAAAATAAAAGGTACAGTGATAGCCCGGGGTCAGGTAATGGCAGATCGTTTTTTGGCTATGGATCCAGGTATTGCTGAAGGGGAAATCGAAGGTATAGACACTTTAGAGCCAGCTTTTGGATTACCAGCAAAATGGATTGAGGAAGATCATCGTGAAAGAGCCGAATTTATGGGCTACACAGTAGTAGATGCTCCCTCAATAATAGCTACCCATCTAACAGAGGTGATAAAACAATACGGTCATGAATTACTGGGACGGCAAGAGGTACAGTCCTTATTGGATAATCTAAGGGAAAGAAATCCAGTCTTAGTTGATGAGGTGGTTCCGAAACTCCTATCCTTGGGGGAACTGCAAAAAGTACTGGCTAATTTAATTAGGGAAAGTGTATCGATACGGGATATGGTTACTATTTTAGAAACTTTGGCTGATTATGCCGGTATAGTAAGGGATCCCGACCTATTGACGGAATATGTCAGGCAGGCACTGTCCAGAACCATAACCCAAAGATTTATACCAGATAATAAAGGCCAAGTCATAACCTTGGACAGCCAATTAGAGAAAGATATTATGGACAGTGTGCAACAGACAGAACACGGTTCTTATCTTTCTATGCCCCCTGATAAGACCCAGAGAGTGTATAGCAGTCTCTCCAGGGAGATTAATAAGATAACTTCTTTGGGTATGCCGCCTATTGTTTTAACTTCACCGGTAGTTAGGATTTATTTTAAGAGACTGACCGAGCAAATCATGCCTGATTTAATAGTGCTGTCCTACAACGAACTGGATAGTAAGGCTGAAATACAATCTGTAGGGGTGGTGAACGGGTAAGCAATGGTCATTAAGCGCTATATAGGTAATACAATGCAGGATGTAATGACCCAGGTAAAGGCAGACTTGGGATCAGATGCAATTATTCTTAATACCAAGCGTATAAGGAAAAAAGGTTTTTTTAGTTGGTTTAGTAAACCGTTAATTGAGGTTACCGCAGCAATAGATAATGCGATAATAGGTTTTTCAAACCATGGGACAAAAGAGGTTGGGGATACCCGAGATATAACCCGTGATGATTCATATTACAAGTTCGAAAGAAAAGTTGATGCCATGGAAGAAATGATCAGACAGTTAGTCACGGAATTCGAACGAGATAAGGATATGGAGCCCCAAAAAACGTATGGAGAGAACCGAGCTTACTTTGATATATTGATCAGTAACGAAGTTAATCAAAAGTATGCGTTGGAGATAATGGAAAAGGCTATGGCAGAATACAATGGAAGTGAGCGGGATTTTTCCAAGTGTTTCGAACAGGTAATATTGGATTATCTAGGTAGTGATATTCAGCCAATAGAGCTAATCCCGGGACAAAGAAAAGTCGTTCTTTTCGTGGGACCAACAGGCGTAGGCAAGACTACGACTCTGGCAAAGCTAGCAGCAGGTTTTGCAATAGAGGATGTGAAAAAGGTAGGACTAATAACCGCAGATACATATCGAATAGCTGCAGTTGATCAATTAAGGGTATATGCAGAGATTTTAGGGATTCCTATGAGCGTCATCTACTCTCCGAAGGATATATCCAGTGCCCTTGATGAGCATGGCGACAGAGATATAGTCTTAATAGATACCGCCGGAAGAAGCATAAAGGATGAAAACCATGAGAAAGAAATTAAGGAAATAATAGAATATGGAAATATTGATGATGTCTATCTGGTAATAAGTGCTAACTCAACCTATCAGGGTTGTTTAGATATCCTAAAAAGCTACGAATTCCTCGGCAAATATAAGCTTATATTCACCAAAATGGATGAAATAACCACCTATGGGACGATAATTAACTGCAAAATAATATCTGGTAAACCCCTATCATATATAACAACTGGGCAAAATGTACCTGTTGATATAGAAATAGCCAATATCCATAAAATAAAAGATTTGTTGATGGGCAATAAGGATCATGAAGGATCAGGCTGAACAGTTAAGGCATATCGTCGCTAGGCTAAGACAGAAGGATATGGATAGGGGTAATGCTCGAATTATCACGGTAACCAGCGGTAAAGGTGGTGTAGGCAAGACCAGTCTTACAGCCAATTTGGGTATTTGCCTGGTCCAAATGGGATACAAGGTTATAATAATAGATGGAGATTTTGGCTTAGCCAATATAGATTTGATGTTGGGTATAGTATCCAGATATGGGCTCAAGGAATTGATATTGGGTCAAATGGAACTGAATCAGGTAATATTGGAAGGTCCATCGGGAATAAAGTTCATATCGGGAGGCTCAGGCATGAGAGAACTCATTAATCTGGGATCGCATCAGTTGGACAACTTTCTGAAAAAGATTGATGAACTAAATGATATGGCGGATATAGTATTAATTGATACAGGAGCAGGAGCTACGGACAATGTAGTAAAGATGGCTCTGGCAGCACATGAAATAGTTCTGGTAGTTACTCCGGAACCAACTTCAATCACAGATGCTTATGCTCTTACTAAAATAATTACATCCATTAGAAAGGATGTTGATCTCCGACTGATAATTAATAGGGTCCGGAGCGCGGCTGAAGCCGAGGATATATTGGACAAGTTTACCAAAACGGTCCGTAATTTTTTAGGCGTAAACGTAGGGACCCTTGGATCTGTATATGATGATATCCATGTCTCCAGATCAATCAGGGAGCAAGTTCCATACCTGGTCAGCTATCCAAATTGTCGTGCATCCAGACAGGTTGAATATATTGCTAAGAGACTAATTGAGCAAGATACAGGAGACGGAAGGAATAATCAAGGATTGGTGTCCTATTTCAGGAGGTTTTTGGACTTTTTTCAAATTTAAAGATAGACAGGAGGACATGTCATCAAATTCTGATGAAGTTGGGTGAAAAATGGATCTCAAGAAGATGGTTGAAATCGGAGGTAAAATTGAAATTATCTCAAAGGTTACCAAATCCAAGAACTTAAGAAGTTTTAGTATGATTCAGGATATTTCAGATGAAGGCGATCTTGTCATTTCCCTACCTATGTTGGAAGGGAGACCTATTCTGCTGAATCCGGGAGAAAGGGTGGAAATACGTTTATTTAAGGAAGAAGCAAGTTATTTATTTAACGGTAATGTTAAGAATAGGTATAGAATAAATGATGCTATTTTTTTTAGTATAATAAAAACATCCCCAATTAAGAGGATACAAAGAAGAGAGTACTATAGACTTAAGGTTGTCCTGCCCGTTACTTCTAGGGTGTTGGATGACGACATAGAAAAAGAATCCCAGTTCATAAAGGGATACTCAATTGATATCAGTGGGGGCGGATTAAAACTAAGTACGGATTATTACCTGGAACTAAACACGTTGGTTGAGTGTCATATCGATTTGGACAAGGGGGAAGAGTTGATTATAAAGGGTAAAGTGGTAAGAGTCAATCAAGCTAACAGTCCAGACCACAAATATGAACTGGGTATCTCATTCTGTTGCATAACCCGTAAAGTGCGGGATGATCTAATTAGGTTTATTTTTTCCAAACAGCGTGAGATTAGGAAAAAAGGTCTCATATAACGTTAAGGGGGTTATGGAATCATGGATAGTAATACATATATTACACTTTTTATAGAAGAGGCTAAGGAGCATATCCAAATTCTCAATGATAATTTACTCAAGTTAGAAGAAACAAATGATAATAACGAACCACTAAATGAGATATTCCGTGCAGCCCATACCCTAAAAGGAATGGCGGGCACATTAGGGTTTGAGAGAATCACTAATTTAGCTCATGCTATGGAAAATATCCTTGACGAAATTCGCAACAATAAAATAGAAATATCGGGAGCTATAATTGATATTTTATTGGAATCTACGGATGCTATTGAGGAGTTAGTTCAGAATGTTATGGAATTTGGGAATGAAGGTTCAAAGGATATAAAGGATTTACTATTTAAACTAAATCAATCAGAGGACTCCTTTAGCGATGAGATTAGTGGTCATCCTGATCCCAGATCATTGGAGCTGGACGAATATCAATTAAACATTATAAACGTTGGTGTTGGTCAGGGATTAAGCCCATACTTGGTCGAGATAACGCTTAAATCGACATGCTTGTTAAAGGCTGCTAGAGCATATATTGTTTTCCAGGCCTTAGAGGAATTTGGGGAAATTATCAAAACCTTTCCCCAAGTCCAGGATATCGAGGAGGAAAGATTTGAAGATACCTTTGGTGTGCTACTACTTACCCAAGAGGGAGAAACAACAATAAGGAGTAGACTGGACTTGATCTCTGAACTCCAATCCATTAAAGTTGAAAAACTTACATATGATGTGGATAGGGCAGATAGTTCTGACTCCAGCGACTCATCCGAGACACCCGATAAGAAAAGGGAAGCAACGACTGCCAAACAGTATACAGTTCAGGATAGAACTCGCATACAAACCCGCAGTATAAGAGTAGATACCGAAAAACTCGACAATTTGATGAATCTGGTCAGTGAACTGATTACAATAAAAAATACCCTGGTGGACATTCTAGGAGAAGGCATGGAGTCCGGTATTAATGAATCTATGGAATACCTGGCCAGAATAACTAATGGGCTTCATGATGCCGTCACAAAGGTAAGAATGGTACCTATAGAGATGGTGTTCAGCCGATTTCCCAGGGTAGTCAGGGATTTATCAAAAAACACCAACAAGGAGATTGTACTTGATATCTTAGGTGCAGAAACTGAGATAGATCGAACTATAATCGACGAAATAGGCGATCCATTAATTCATTTATTAAGAAACGCCGTTGATCATGGGATAGAAACGCCGGATGAGAGGGTAAAGGCGGGTAAGGATCCTGTTGGCAGGATAGAATTAAAGGCACACCATGATGGCAATAATGTTGTTATTCTTGTAGGGGATGACGGTCATGGAATCGATCTGGGAAACATTGTGAATAAGGCCCTACAAAAGAGCTTAATATCAGAAGAAGATGTTGAGCATTTAGACGATCAGGATATTATCAATCTTATGTTTCATCCGGGCTTTAGTACTGCAAAATCCATATCCAACATTTCCGGCAGGGGAGTAGGGATGGATGTGGTCAAGACTAAAGTGGAATCTATGGGCGGATCAGTAGATGTGTCTACACAAGAGGGTATGGGCAGTACATTTACGATTCGGCTTCCATTAACTCTATCCATTATCCAAGCCTTGTTAGTTGAAGTCAGTGACGAGATATATGCAATACCACTTAACTCAATCCAGGAGATAATAGATATTTCAGAATCAACGATAAAGAAATTTGAGGATCAAGAAACAATACCATATAACGGAATATTACTTCCTCTTATTCGCCTGGAAGAGGCGTTAGATACAGATACGATAAGTGGGCAACAGGACCAGAATATGAAAGTGGTAGTGATTAGAAGAGGGGACAGGCAAATCGCATTGTCCATAGGCAATCTAATAGGGCAACAGGATATTGTAATAAAATCATTGGGAAAATACCTGTCCAATATCAGGATAATATCAGGGGCAACCATCCTTGGCGATGGAAGGGTGGCATTAATATTGGATATTAATCATCTAATTTAGGGGGTTGGCGATGATGGGTAGTCTTAATGAAGAAAAAAGCAGATTTATTAGCAGACAATTTATTAGTTTTGGACTTGGTGAGAGCGTCTATGGCTTGGATATATTGATGACCGAATCTATAGAAAGAATATCGAAAATTACCAGGGTCCCCAAGGCTTCAGAACATGTTCTAGGGGTAATCAATGTAAGAGGGGATATTATTCCGGTAATTAGTTTACGAAGCAGGATTGGAATAGGGGAAGAACAATATAGTGAGGATAGTAGGATTATTATTACGTCGTACGATGGATTTCGGGTTGGTCTATTGGTTGACAGGGTTATAAATGTTTTTACTGCCTCTGATATTGACATACAAAGCGGTGGTGAAGTTTTTAAGAGTGGTATAAATGAACATGTTTTAGGGATCGTGAATCAGGAAAGTGCCCATGTATTGATCTTGGATTTAGCAAGAGTTCTGGATTTAGGGGGGTTATCATGACCTTTTTGGACGGTATCTATCTAGACGCACTAAAGGAAGTAGGTAATATCGGAGCCGGCACTGCTGCGACTTCCTTGTCAAAGCTATTGAACAGAAAGGTGAATATGAATGTCCCGGAAATAAAAATATTGAGCTTTAATGAGGTCGAGACTGTTGTGGGAGGGGCAGAGAAGCTGGTGGCTGGCATATACCTGGAATTTGTAGGTGATATCCAAGGAACCATATTGTATATTCTGGACAGAGATTCAGCCGACAACCTCCTACGCTTCTTGATACCTAATTATTGTGTAAATTCACAATCTGGTTTTTCCACCATTGAATCGTCAGCCCTCCGAGAAGTAGGTAATATTTTAGCAAGTGCCTATTTAGGCTCCCTTTCCACTTTTACAGGGCTATCTGTTAAACCTTCAGTTCCGGCCCTGGCTTATGATATGGCCGGAGCAATTCTTAGCGTACCATTAATTGAATTTGGACAGATTGGTGAACAGGCCTTCTTTATTGAAACCATATTTATAGATGGGTTGGATAGAATAAAGGGTAATTTCTTCTTGATACCGAATATCGATTCCTATCCTATTATTCTAAAGTCATTAGGAGTAATAAAATGATACAAAGGGTTAAGGTGGGGATGGCAGACCTGAATACCGTAATATCACCTGGAATCTTGATAACATTAGGGTTAGGGTCTTGTGTGGGCATCGCCCTCTATGACGGGCAAGTCAAAATAGCGGGTCTTGCTCATATTATGCTTCCTTACAGTAATTTAATAAAGAACAACGAGAACAAAGCTAAATTTGCTGATACCGCCATTTTGCAACTAGTAGAAGATATGATTGCCTTAGGTGCTAAAAAGGAGAGATTAAGAGCTAAACTTGCCGGAGGTGCACAGATGTTTACCTTTAATGATCGCGACAGCAATCTTTTAAAAATCGGTGAGAGAAATGTCATTGCAAGTTTGGAGACATTAAGCAAATTAAACATACCGGTGGTTGCCCAGGATACCGGTGGGAATTATGGCAGAACTGTTGAGTTGTATGCTGATACTGGTGATTTCCTAATTAAAACAATCGGACACGGAACTAAATACATCTAGCATTTCTAAATGATAACCTTGGAATCTCTGAGGATTGAGGGAGGCATATGACACAAAAAGAAGATGTTGGTATAGATGGCTTATGGGTTAAATTCAAAAAGAGTGGCGATCTGGATCTAAGGAATCAACTAATTGTACACTACAGCGATCTGGTAAACCGTGTTGTGAATAGAATTGCAGTAAAATACATGGATCATATGGATATAGATGATTTGATCGGTTACGGTATCTTTGGATTAATCGACGCAGTAGAAAAATTTGATATTGATAGAGGAATCAAGTTTGAAACCTACGCTTCTTTTAGAATACGTGGTGAGATTATAGATCGTATACGCCAACAGGATTGGATTCCAAGAAGTCTGAGGGCTAAGACAAGGCAGGTAGAAAGGGCACTTGAAGAACTGGAAATGAAGCAGGGCCGAAATGTGTCAGATGTGGAATTGGCGGAATATATTGGTATTAGTATCGAAGAACTCAATATACTTATGGCACAGATGCACACTTCAGCAGTATTATCCTTGGACAGTCAAATACTCGATATCGTTGACATGTCGTCTAGCGAATTGGTTGAAAGAGCAGGGATACCTGAAGAACATGCTATGGCCAAGGAATTGAAGGAAATACTGGGACAGGCTATAGAGCAATTAACAGCGAGGGAGCAAAAGATTGTGGATCTCTATTACTATCACGAATTAACCCTCAAGGAAATAGGAATGGTTATAGGGGTATCTGAATCGAGGATCTCACAATTGCTTTCGAGAACACTGCTAAAGCTTAAAAACAAGCTTAAAGGAACTGGCTTGTATCTTAAGGAGGAGGACCATGGATAGTGCTAAAACTGTGGATAGACTTTCAGAAAACACCTTTTTTACCATAGAGTATAGAGATGAAGGCGTATTTTTTTCCGTTTCTCCATCCGAGGATGGATTATCAAAGGAAGATGAAAATAATATCTTAAATTATATAAGAAGAAAAGAGATAAGGAATGTCGATAGCACAGCTATTTTTAATGCAATATATAGTAATCCCGGAGAAGAAGTAAAAATCGCTGATTCACAGAATGAGAAAATCCTGGGGCAAGACATTGAAATCAGGGTGGTTAACAGAGGGATGGAGGCACGGGCTACTCTTTTGCCCGGTGATGGAGGGGAGAAGCTAACCCTCAAAAAAGCAGTTGAATTATTACATCGCAAGGGTATTGTTTTTGGTATAGATGAATCTGCAATAGAGCGGATGCTAAATCAGGAGATAAATTATAAAGAGGTGCCCATCGCCTACGGACAACCACCCAAAAAGGGCCAGGATGCCAGGATTAAGTATTATATTGATTTTGATCATAAAGCTAAACCCAGTATTTTAGAAGATGGGACGGTCGATTATAAAGAATTGAATTTAGTACATAACGTTACAAAAGGACAAGTGTTGGCAGACCTTATTCCAGCTACAGAAGGGATACCGGGAAAAACTGTAATAGGCAAATCCATTGCAGCGAGGTCAGGAAAGAATCTTTCACTCCCTATGGGTAAGAACACCGTAATTTCTGAAAATAAGTTGTCTTTAGTTGCTGGAATAGATGGCAAGGCTGAAATGATAGATGGGAAGATTCATGTCTTTGCTGTCTATGAAGTTCCGGGTAATGTGGACAATTCAACAGGCAATATAGATTTTGTAGGAAATGTTATTGTCAATGGTAATGTATTGACGGGCTTTGAGATAAAAGCCGGAGGTTATGTTGAAGTAAGAGGTGTTGTCGAGGGGGCTAGCATATTTGCAAAGGGAGATGTAGTTCTTAAACAAGGTATGCAAGGAATGGGCAGAGGTAATATTGAATCTCATGGAAATGTTGTAGCTCGCTTCATTGAAAACGGAACTGTTTCTGCAAAAGGTGATATACTTACTGAAGTCATACTACATAGCAACGTTAACTGTGGGGGCAAGATTGAAGTTACAGGAAGAAAGGGCCTGATTGCCGGCGGATCAATTTCTGCAGGAAGTGATATATCCGCCATAAACATTGGGTCTCCAATGGCAACCATTACTGAACTGGAAGTTGGAATCAGTCCCGTCTTACGGGAAGAATATTCTGCACTGGTCAGAGAAATGGACGAGATTAATCGGGAATTAAAGATGGCAGATCAATGCCTTGCACTATTGAACAAGATGGAATCCATAGGAAAACTGCCTACAGATAAAGCAGAGCTGAAGATAAAAGCAATTAGGACAAAACTAACATATGGCCAAAAAGTGCCAGTCATAAAAGCCAGGATCATGGAACTTGAGGATTTACTTAAAGGTGTATA
Organism: Clostridiales bacterium; assembly: GCA_012518535.1. Lineage (GTDB taxonomy): Bacteria > Bacillota > Clostridia > Caldicoprobacterales > UBA3941 > UBA3941. The sequence continues at coordinate 37,822 of JAAYRX010000179.1, forward strand.
CACAGGCAAAATAAATATTAAGGGGACGGTATATCCTGGGGTGAAAATTGTCATTGGGACATCTGTACTATATGTAAAGGAACAAGAACAACATGTAACATTTACCAGGGACCATGGAGATTTGGTGAGGACTTCTTATCTAGGTTAGGAGGGTTTTTATGTCGATCCGACCCGTTGATATGCAAGTTGCAATACAAAGGTCCGACCAATATACAAAAGACATAAATAGAGATGGCCAGATTGCAAATAATCAATTTGGAATTGCGGTTGAAACCCAGAAAAAGGCATTGCAATCCCAACGTGAAGTTAGCTCTCCTGAAGCCTCTAAATATAACAATATTAGCAGAGATGATGACAATAAGGCAAATGTAGGGAGTAATTCGCGAAAAAACAGAAAAAGAACAAAAAATGGCAGAAAGAATACCGATGATCTGTTAGCGGATGGTGATAAAGGGGTTTTTATAGATGTTATTATATGAGGTGACATATGGGTAAAGGTTTCTATATATTATTATGGGGCGGTTTGTTTTTTCTTTCAATTGGCTTATGGATGATGAAAAGGGACAGAGATGATATGCGTATGCGTGAGGCCAAGATGATTGAAAAGGAAAACAGTCTGTATGAATTATATGAATCCCTGGAGGAGATAATGAACGAAATGATCTATCTCTATGGAGATGAGTATAGTACAGAGCCTGCCCCCATTACCCCGAATCTTGATAGCAATGATCCTGTATTGGAGGAAAAAGATCAGAAAAATTTCAAAGAGGAAATAGGTAATAAGAACCAGGTTGAACCAGGAGAATTACAGGATCGAGGCTCTGAAAACCAGAAATATCGTCAAATTACAGATCTTATTGATCAGGGGTTTTCAGTAGAGGAGATAGCAAAAGAGTTGGGGGTTGGTAAAGGGGAGATAATGCTGGTTTTAAAGCTTTATAAAGGATAGGAGTATAGATGATGAGAGGTTTCACATTATCAACTTTTTTCATTGGAATCGGACTTGGTATGATTTTAAGCTTTTTTATAGTTTGGGACACTGCTAAATCTAGTCCCGCAGTTGACATAAATAGGATCCCCGATGAGCTAGTAATACAAAGAGCCAAGGAGATTGGCCTTATTGATCCCTATGAAGGTGTATTTAAGGATTCAATTGAGGAAAAACAATTTAAGGAAAATAGTCCTTGAAAATTAGTTTTGGTTATGCTATACTACTGACGGTGAAAACACACCCTTTTTGACGAAAAAACCAGTGCCCTATAAAGGTTGTTTTTTTGGATGAAGAAAGGGGAGGAATAACTGAGGAGGTGAATTAATATGGCAGTAGTCAGCATGAAGGAATTGCTGGAAGCAGGTGTCCATTTTGGACATCAAACCCGTAGATGGAATCCCAAGATGGCGACTTATATTTTTACCGAGAGAAATGGTATTTATATCGTTGACCTTCAAAAAACAGTTCGCAAGATGGAAGAAGCTTATAATTTTGTGAGGGATTTAGCTGCGGAAGGAAAAGAAATCTTGTTTGTTGGAACCAAGAAGCAAGCTCAGGAGGCCATTGAATACGAAGCTCAAAGATGTGGTATGTTTTATGTGAATCAGAGATGGCTGGGGGGAATGCTAACCAATTACAAGACCATTCGCATGAGGATCGATGAACTCCATCGCTTAAACAAAATGGAAGAAGACGGTTCATTTGAAATTCTACCTAAGAAAGAAGTCATAAAACTTCGCTTAGAAAGGGATAAGCTGGAAAGAAATCTTGGTGGGATAAAAGGAATGAAGAGGCTTCCCGCGGCTATCTATGTGGTTGATCCAAGAAAGGAAAGGATTGCCATAGCAGAGGCTCGCAAATTGGGTATACCCATTATATCAATTGTTGATACCAATTGTGATCCGGATGAAGTCGATTATGTTATCCCTGGAAACGATGATGCAATTCGTGCCGTTAAACTGATTACTTCTAAAATTGCGGATGCAGTATTGGAAGGCCGCCAAGGCGAACAGTTTACCGATGTGAATGAGGAGCAGTAATGTATAAGGGGGAAGAAAGGTTATCCGTTCTTCCCTTAATTGTTAATTTGAGGGTTTGGAAAATCTAATAAGTGTCTAGTCATAGGGATCATTTTACTTAGACAGTTTTTCAATAGACATGTACATACTTAACCAGTATATATAGCTAATTTATGACCTTAGACTGTTTAAGATGAGTTGGATTATATTATGAAGGATAAAAGATTATTTCCAATACTTTATACATTAATACAGAAAAAATGATTTATTATTAGAAATCAGAGATAAGGGAGGAATGCTACATGATTACAGCTTCAATGGTAAAAGAATTAAGGGACCGCACCGGAGTTGGAATGATGGATTGTAAAAGAGCCCTCCAGGATTCAAATGGTGATATGGAGAAAGCCATTGAGTTATTAAGAGAAAGAGGGCTTGCATCTGCAGCAAAAAAGGCAGGTAGGATTGCAGCGGAAGGAATAGTTGAATCTTATATACATGCCGGAGGAAGAATTGGTGTTCTGGTTGAAGTAAACTGTGAGACGGATTTTGTAGCCAAAACAGACGAGTTCAAGGCTTTTGTACGGGACATCGCTATGCATATAGCGGCGACTAATCCTCAATATGTTTCAAGGGATCAGATTCCTCAAGAGGATTTAGAGAAAGAGAAAGAGATTCTAAGGGCTCAAGCAATAAACGAAGGAAAGCCTGAACAGATTGCTGATAGGATGGTCGCTGGAAGAATCGAAAAGTATGTAAAAGAAATATGCCTTATGGAACAACCTTTTGTCAAGGATCCTGATAAGACAGTGCAAGATGTACTAAACGAGCAGATAGCTACCATCGGAGAAAATATGAGCGTCCGGAGATTTGTTCGCTTTGAAAAGGGCGAAGGTTTAGAAAAGAGACAAGATGACTTTGTTGACGAGGTTATGAGCCAAGTACGGGGCTAATGAAGAACACATCTGTGTTCTCTTTTTTTATGAGATATGCAAGGTTAAAGCCTATCCTGTTATGCCAATACAATATAATGGAGCTTCTGCTTTTCATATAGCAGTATCCACATCATGATAAATGCCTTAATCTAAAAAAAGAGGAAAAAGGTAAAATACGTAGAAATATTACAATAAGGGATGGAGGTCTATTAGTGATGTTAGAACCGATATATAACAGGCTCGTCCTCAAAATTAGTGGTGAAGCACTGGCTGGAGATGAGGGATATGGTATCAATCCAAAAGTCCTCGATCTAATATCCGATCAGGTAATAGAGATTATGGAGATGGGCGTAGAGGTTGCTATAGTAGTTGGCGGAGGAAACATTTGGAGGGGACGATCAGGAGTGGGTATGGATCGTACCACTGCCGACCACATGGGCATGTTAGCTACGGTTATAAATGCCCTGGCGCTTCAAGATGCGCTTGAGAAGAGAAACGTTCCTGTACGTGTTCAAACTGCAATTGAGATGAGACAAATTGCAGAACCTTATATTCGCAGGCGCGCAGTTCGCCACCTAGAAAAGGGTAGGATAGTTATTTTTGCTTGTGGAACCGGTAATCCATATTTTTCTACGGATACCACCGCTGCTCTGCGTGCAGCTGAAATTGAAGCTGAAGTTATACTGCTGGCAAAAACTATCGATGGAGTTTATGACGATGACCCTAAGATTAACTCAAATGCTAAAAAATTTGATAAAATCAGTTATATGGAGGTCATAAACAGAGGATTAGGTGTAATGGATACAACCGCCATAACTCTATGTATGGAGAATAAAATCCCTATATTGGTCTTCGGCTTAGAGGATCGGGATAACATCAAAGCAGCCATCCTGGGTAAAAAAATAGGTACAACTATTGAGGAGGTATAGCAGTGCTTGAGGGACTTTATAAACAAACTAGGGAGACAATGGATAAAACCGTATCAAATCTAAGCAGAGAATTAGGGAGCCTTCGGGCAGGAAGAGCAAATCCCCAATTATTAGACAGAATTGTGGTGGATTATTACGGCGTTCCTACCCCACTGAATCAAGTAGGTAATATTTCTGTTCCTGAACCTAGACTGTTGGTTATTGCTCCTTGGGAAGCTAAAATGATTCCAGCCATTGAGAAGGAAATAATGAAATCCGATTTGGGTATTACACCTAACAATGATGGCAAGGTAATACGTTTGGCGTTTCCAGAGTTAACTGAGGAGCGAAGGAAGGAACTGGTAAAGATTGCTCATAGGATGGGAGAAGAAGCAAAGGTAGCAATCCGAATGGTCCGTCGCAACTCAAATGACCAAATCACAAAGATGAA
>JAAYRX010000180.1 GCA_012518535.1 Clostridiales bacterium
AGTGGTAAGTGCCATGTCATCGGCTTCCAACCCTCATGGAGGCCAGGAAAAAACCTTACATAGCCTATATACAGTTATGATGCATTGGGGGACAATAATCGTACCACCGGGCTATACGGATGACTCAATATTTGCCGCAGGCGGAAATCCATATGGTACCAGCGTTACCCAGGGAGAGGACGGCAAGATGGTTGAGGATGTTGAGAGTGCAGTCAAGTACCAGGCCGGAAGGACTGTAACTGTAGCCGGCTGGCTGAAGAAGGGCAGAGAATAGTATATTGATATGATCGACGAACAAACCAAAACCCCGGACCAATAAACATTCCGGGGTTTTCCTATTTTCACGTTTTCAAATCAGTCCGCATCTGAGTTATCACTGGTCAGCATTATTTCGTCATAAGTACTAAACCGAATCTAAATTAATCCGCACCAGAATCATTCACTGGTCAACATTATTTCACATCACCAATATCCGGCCCCAGCCATTATTCCGATTGACTAATCCATCATATTGTTTGATAATTAATATATGGGATTAGCGCTTTTAATGCCATGCAAAAATATGAATGATGGGGGGAAGGTGTAAAATGAGAATCGATTGTCACGTTCATACTACATATGGCGAAGTTACCCAGGAAACTTTCCTATCCAGATTGAACCAGGCCGGAGTTGACGGAGGCATTATTTTCTCCCAGAGTCCTTCCCGATTTGGTGGATCTGAAATATCTCCAAAGGAAAGAATAGAAAATGTGCTTGAATGGACAAAAGGTCATAAGTGGTTATTTCCATTTTACTTTATTGACCCTACCGGTGAAACAGCCATGGACGAAGTTGATCTGGCTGCTTCCATGGGAATAAAGGGCTTCAAGATTATTTGCAGTACCCATTACCCTAGCGATCCTCGGGCCGTGCCGGTATACCAGCATATAGCCAACAAGGGTTTGCCAATTCTGTTCCATTCCGGCATCCTCTATGACGGAAAAAATGCATCCGGCAATTACAATAAGCCAACCGAATTTGAGGTTCTCCTATCTATCGACAATCTAAGATTTGCCCTGGCCCATGTATCATGGCCATGGACGGATGAATGCATTGCTGTATACGGCAAATTCAACAATTCACTGAAAAAAGGTGGGGACAGGGCCGCTACCGCCGAAATGTTTATTGATATTTGCCCCGGTACACCCTTTATCTACAGGAAGGACATGTTGGAAAAGCTGCTCTTAACCGGATATGACATTGAGGACAACGTACTTTGGGGCGTGGATTCCAACGCTAACGATTATGGTACGGACTATGCACTTCGAATTTTTGAATTTGATGATAAGGCATTTGATGACCTGCAAATCTCCAGGGAAGTTAAAAACAAAATCTATTATGAGAATGTACTGCGCTTCCTGGGTGTTTCCAAATAGGAGACAAATTTAAGACTCCTAATAAAGCAATCAAGCCAGGAAAGGAGCACAATATGGTATTTCCATCAAAGAGAGGCCCATCACCGATTAGACAACCCAAAGCTTTATTTAGTCCACGGTGCTGGTCTGAAAGAAGGGCTATGGAGGTAGTGGGATGTAACCTTATCAATAATCCTACAGACCGAGAGTAGCCCAGTACAAGGATCGGTCATGTAGTAAAATTGCGTTGAGAAAGAATAGACTCCCATGTATAATAGATTTAAAGAGAAAGTTTCCAATTACCATAATTTGCGATAAGTATACCCTTTTATAGATACACTATAAAGGGAGACCAGACTGAAGCATTCAGGATAATTTTTAGTATTATCCGGACAAGTTAAGGCAGTATGTAATTCAACATTTAACAGGTTGCAATTCAACATTTAAAGGAGGATCTTCTATGAGACTTGGTGGCGGTATTGTAAAGAGCTATAGCAATCCCCAGGAATGGA
>JAAYRX010000181.1 GCA_012518535.1 Clostridiales bacterium
AAAAAGCCCCGAAACGTTGATTTCAAGGCTTTTATCTGGAGCTGGCAAGAGGACTTGAACCCCCAACCTGCTGATTACAAGTCAGCTGCTCTACCGATTGAGCTATGCCAGCACAGCTTAAAATATGGTGACCCCTAGGGGACTCGAACCCCTGTTACCGCCGTGAAAGGGCGGTGTCTTAACCACTTGACCAAGGGGCCACAGGTGTATTTCAAAAATTACTCCGCAGTTTGCGGAAAATATTGTGGTGACCCATCGGCGACTCGAACGCCGGACTCCTTGATTAAAAGTCAAGTGCTCTACCAACTGAGCTAATGGGTCATGTTCGCAAGGACATGTAATATAATACAATATAATATACCCATATGTCAACTAGAAAATTCTCAAGATCTTAAAATCTCCTATGTCCTGCCTCCGACTGCTATAAATAAAAGGCCTTCTCTCAGGCTGAACCCGAGAAAAGGCCTGATAAAGCCTGTCTTAAGCCTGCTTAGCAGCTAGAAAGTCATTCAAGGAATCAACTAATTCATCTGCACTTACGCCATGAACCATTGCAGCCTGTTCGATACTCTCACCACTGGAGGCAGGGCAGCCTATGCAGTGCATTCCAAATTGCATAAAAACGGCAAAGGTCTCTCTATCGAGCATCAAAACCTCGGCAATGGTCATATTCTTGTTAACCTTGGGCATATAATAACCTCCCTCGTTTAATTTAATATATATATTATACCTTTTTACCCCAGTGTTCAACGCCTTTTTTCTTTTCCCGCCCCGAAATAGGATTTTTGGCAGGTTGCTTTTCCTTCTCTTTATGATATCATTAATATTGGGGTAGTAACACTTTTCCCCATTAATAAGTGAATTATAATAAGGATGATCTGTATGCGGCTATGCTCTTTCTCAGAGACCTATCATATGTTCGATGTAACCCCGGTGGAAAACTTGTTTATTCAAGAGTTCATGCTCAAGGCACCGGGGGATTTTGTCAAGGTTTATATCTATGGCCTAAAACAATGCTACCACTTCAGCCAATCCGAAAACACCATTGAAAGTTTTTCCAGGGCCCTGTGCCTGGAGACCAAGGTGGTTGAAAATGCCTTACACTATTGGCAGAGGCAGGGGATAATGGAAATTAAGACGGACGATGACGGATGGCTCTCAATAGAATATCTGAATATCAAGGACATGCTATACAATGGCAGTCAGAATAACAATACATCCTTATACCATTATAAGGATTTCAATCAGAATCTCCAAGCAGTATTTGGCAAAAGACTGTTAACGCCCCAGGAGTACTTAAGGGTCTACGACTGGATAGAGATACTCAATCTCCCGGCGGAAGTAGTGCTGATGATGGTTCAGTTCTACATCAGTAAGAAGAGCAGCAGGCTTAGTATCAACTATTTGGACAAGGTAGCTGAGAGCTGGGCCAGGGATGGCATAGACACCCTGCAAAAGGCTGAAGAATACATAAAGCAATATGAATCCTGTTATCAGGAGACCATAGCGGTCCTTAAATATCTGGGGATTCACCGCTCCCCCTCCAAGGCCGAATTGGACCTGTATAAGAAATGGCAGGACATCTGGGGCTTTCCTTTGAATGGTATCTTGGAGGCCTGTAAGGAAACAACCAAGATCCAATCTCCGAATATGGGATACCTGGACAAGATCCTGGAAAGCCTTCATAAGCTTGGTATAACCTCCCAGCAAGCAATAAAGGACTACCTTTCTTCAAGGGATTCTATCAACGATAAAATCAAGGAGGTACTCTTTAACCTCGGGTATAAGAATACCGTACCTACCCCTGAACACCAGTCCCTATACATGAAGTGGACCAATGATTGGGAGATGAACCACGATGTTGTGCTCCTTGCCTGCAAACAGTTGATACGAAAAAAAGCCAGGAGCAACTTCAACCAGCTGGACGAACTCCTGGTCAGGTGGAAGGAGCGGGGCTTAACCAGGTCCAAAGACATTAGGAATTATCTAAAGCACAAGATGCTCCTGATTAACGAAATAAGGGCTGTCCTGGAGAGGGCCGGTGACAGGCGGGAGATCACGCCATCCGATCAAAAGGTGTTTACGAAGTGGACCAAGGAGTGGAACCTTTCCTACGAATTAATTCTCCTGGCTGCAGAATACTCCACCATGGCGGAGAACAAACTGACCTTTATAAACAAAATATTAAGCAATTGGCACAAGAATGGCATAACTACCGTCAAGGAAGCCAAAGCCGATCATGAGCAGCATGTACAGGGCAGACAAGGTGCGGATGCAGGATCAGCAATGAGAAAACAGGTGGATTTTGGCCAGTTTGAACAGCATTCCTATACCGATGAAGATTTGGAACACCTTTTCGAGGATTTGGAAAATGCATAAATTAGGAAGTAGATATATATGAATGATCTTTATTTAAGGGAAATTCTTCAGGAATACGATGAAATCCAAAGGGTACAGTCCCGTGCCCTGAGTCTGCGCAGGGAGGAAGTCTTTAGTAGGATCCCCGACCTAGCCAAAATCCATAGTGATATTGTAGAATTGATGGCCGAAAACTCCAGAAAGGCCATCCTGAACCCCGATAATACCTCTACCCTGGTGAGTGAGCTGCAAGAACAAATGGCCCGGCTTAAGGCAAAGGAAATAGAGCTACTAAAGGAAAACGGTTATCCTGAAGATTATTTGGAGATGCGGTACCGGTGCGAAATTTGCAAGGATACGGGTTATACCGGCTTTCCCATCAAGGAAAAGTGCAGCTGTCTGGTACAGAAGCTTTTGGAGAGGACATACAGGCTCTCCAATATCCATGAACTTGAAGCGGAGAACTTTAGTACTTTTGATCCCATGGTTTTCCCCGAGATTTCCCTGGAAAACAGCAGGTTAAACCAGAGGGAATACATGATCCAGCTCCGGGACAGGCTGATGGATTATGTTGATGAGTTTCCAGATAACCAAAAGAGAACCATACTCTTTACCGGCAAGACGGGACTGGGAAAAACCTTTCTCCTGAATTGCATGGCCAAATCCATTATGGATAAGGGTTATACGGTCATACGGACATCCGCCTATAAGCTCTTCGATCAGCTTTTTTACGGGTCGATTTCGGATAGTCCGGATAGCCTGGCCCAGAAAAGAAGTCTATTTGAAGTAGATGCCCTGATAATAGACGATCTTGGCACGGAAACCCGGCGTAACAACTATACAATAGAGGACCTTTTCAATGTCATAAACGAAAGAACCCTAAGGCGCAGTCACACCTTCCTATCCACCAATCTGAACCTGGCCAACCTGAGGGAACGGTATACCGACAGAATAGCCTCACGGCTCTTCGACAACTCCAATACCATGATTATAAGGTTTCAAGGTGCGGATATCAGGCTGAAAAAATAAACCCATCAGTATTCCTGATGGGTTTTGTCGTAGTTGGCAAACTTGGTAAACTGCCCCAACCATACCAGCTCCACGGTTCCGGTGGGGCCGTTTCGCTGCTTGGATATTATAAGCTCTGCGATATTCTTCTTTTCCGTATCTGGATTATAGTATTCGTCCCTATATATAAAGACTACCACATCAGCATCCTGTTCAATGGCCCCGGACTCTCGAAGGTCACTGAGCATGGGACGATGATCGGTTCTGGCCTCAGGTGCGCGGCTGAGCTGGGACAGGGTTACAACCGGTACAGACAGCTCCCTGGCCAGGGCCTTTAGGGATCTGGAGATTTCGGATATCTCCTGTTGCCTATTCTCTACCCTTCCCCTCCCCGACATAAGCTGAAGGTAATCAATGATGATCATGCCCAACCCCTTTTCAATCTTCAACCGGCGGGCCTTGGATCGTATCTCCATAGCACTGATTCCCGGCGTATCGTCTATATATATGGGGGCTTGGGACAAGGGCCCTGCAGCTTCTACCAGCTTAATCCATTCCGTTTCATCCAGATCACCGGTTCGGATTTTTTGGAGCTCTACATTGGCCTCTGAGCTTAGCATACGCTGAACCAATTGTTCCCTGGACATCTCCAGGCTAAATATGGCCACCGGCACATTTGCATGCAGGGCGGCATGCTGGGCTATATTGAGAACAAAGCTGGTCTTACCCATGGAGGGTCGGGCGGCTACCAGGACAAAATCCGATGGTTGCAGCCCCGACGTCTTTTGATCGAAATCGGTAAACCCCGTGGGTATCCCGATAATTTTCCCCTTGTTCTTGGACATTTCCTCAATACGTGCATAGGCCTCCAGAAGAACGGTCTTTATCGGTTCAAAATCACTGCTGGTATTTCTCTGGGTAATCTGGAATATGCTCTTTTCAGCGTGATCTATAATGAGTTCCAGCTCTTCCCTGCCCTCATAGCTTTGCTTAATTATATCGTTGCAGACGGAAATAAGCCTTCGCAGAATGGACTTTTCCTCCACAATGCCGACATAGTACCTGATATTGGCGGTGCTCGGGACTGCCAGGGACAGATCGCTTATATAAGCTACACCGCCAACAGCCTCCAGGGTACCCCTTTGTCTGAGCTGTTCGGTAACCGTAACCAGATCCACGGGGTTACCATGGTCATATATATCCATCATGCTCTCGAATATTTCCTTGTGGGATTCGGCGTAAAAATCCTCGGCCTTCAGAAAATCGGTGGCAGCCGCTACCGATTCCCTGTCCAATAGCATGCAGCCCAGTACGGATTGCTCCGCCTCCATATTATGGGGCGGCATTCTAGACAGGCTTTCCATCATGGTCATGTCCATTATTTAAGCTTCCTCTACCCTTATTCTCAGTTTCCCGCTGATTTCGGGATACAACTTTACGTCTACCTCCATCTCAGATAGCTGTTTGATAGGCTCGTCAAGAACTATTTTTTTTCTGTCTATGGCTATCTTGTGCTGCTTCTTCAGCTCCTGGGCTATCTCCTTATTGGTTACGGAACCAAAGAGCTTGCCGTTTTCACCGCTCTTGGCCTTTATTACCAAGGTAATATCCGACAGTTTTTCTGCTATTTCCCTCGCCTCTTGGGCGGCTTGCTCTCTACGCTTTTCCTCTGCCTTTTCCTTGTTCTTTAATTCGTTGAGATTGGCCTTGGTAGCTTCTGTTGCCAATCCCCTGGGAAACAGATAGTTTCTGGCATAGCCGTCGCTGACATTTATTACGTCTCCCTTTACACCTGAACCTCTTACGTCCTTTAGTAGAATAACTTTCACTTATTCTCACCTTCCTCGTTTAAGTATTCCTGTATGACCATCGAAATCCTCTCCCTGGCTTCCTCTATGGTAATATCCTTAAGCTGAGCCCCGGCTATGGTCATATGCCCACCACCGCCCAGCTTCTCCAATATCAATTGTACATTAATCCTGCCCAGGGATCTACCGCTGATAATTACCCCGCCATCCATCTGGGCCAGAACAAAGGAGGCTTCAATGCCCCGTATGGTAAGAAGGCTATCGGCTGCCTGGGCCGCGATTAGGGATGGGTTTCTTACCCCGGGGGGACATTCTGAAGTAGCTATCTTGGGTGCCAAAATCTTTGCATTCTTTACGGTCTCCGCCCTGGCGATATAAGCATCTATATCATCCTTATAAAACTGCCGGGCCGATGTAGGGTCCGCTCCTGCCCGTTTTAGATAGGATGCCGCCTCGAAGGTACGTACTCCTGTTTTAAAGGTAAAGCTTTTTGTATCCATGGTAATACCCGCCAGAAGTGCATCGGCCTCCAGGGAGGTTAACCTCAGTCTCTCATCAAAATATTGTACCATCTCGGAGACCAGCTCGCTGGTTGAGGAGGCATAGGGCTCCAAATAGGCCAGGACCGGATTTTCGATGGTCTCGGCACTTCGCCTGTGATGATCTACTACCACTACCCTTTCCGCCATAGCCAGGAGCTCCGGCGCCTCGGTAAAGCTTGGGCGGTGGGTATCCACCACTACCAACAGGGTATTGCTATCCATTTTGGATGAAGCATCCCTGGGGGAAATGAACAGATTACTGTATTCATCCTTCTTTCTAAGTTCCCTCATCAGATACTCTATGGTTGCATTGGATTCTTTAAGTACTATGCAGGCTTCTTTCCCTATATGATTTGCACATCTGTAAAGGCCCAGGGCCGAGCCTATGGAATCAAGGTCCGGAAGCTCGTGGCTCATAATATATATCCTGCTGGATTGTTCCATGAGCTCACGCAGGACTCCGGCCATAACCCTGGATTTTACCTTGGTCCGTCTTTCTACCGCCTTGGTTTTACCACCATAGAAGAATAACCGGGTACCCTTCTTTACCACAACCTGATCCCCGCCCCTGCCCAGGGCCATATCCAAGGCTGTCTTGGCAAAATCGACGTTTTGGGAGGGGCTTTGGCCTTCGGCTCCAACACCTATGCTCAAAGTAGGGGACATATGACTGCCCAGATCTATTTCCCTGATATCGTCCAATATCCCGAATCTATTAGCTTCCAACTTCTCAAGAATGTTTCCGTTCATTACCATAAGAAATTTATCTCGCTCATATTTTTGCCAGCCTGCCTTATGACCCATGGCCCATTTGGCTAGCTTACCCTCAATTTCCGCGATTAGCAATGGTCTGTCCGCCTCTTCGGTATTGGCCAGCACCTCGTCATAATTGTCCACATATATATGGGCTATGACTAATTGATCACCCTTGTCTTCCTTTGGGACTTCAGTCTGAACCGTAATCTTTGGGAGTTCAGTCTTCTCAACTTCTTTTTGTTCCGGTGCCCCAAAAATATCCAATATTCTCTTTATTCCAGACCGCCATTTCATGGATTTTCAACCTCCATTTCAGTCCTCCTTGCGGCTGTCGTATGCCCTTCTGGTGCCAAATATCTGCTCAAAGATTCCTAAAAAGGTTAAGGCAAAGGACATAAATACAAGGGTAACTATCAATATCAGTGCACCGACAATTCCCGGCACCCCTCTCTCTCCCAGGAAGAAAGCTGCTACAGATAAACCCTGAACAGTAAATATAAACGTAAATACCGCAGAAACCGTGTATAATACCACATCAAAATTAGGGATATTAACCCAACTACCTAAGGCTGTAACAAGTATGAGCCCCAAAAACCCCCGGCCGGTCCCTCTGGGGAGAGTCCACCTCTTAAAGGGAGGCACACTGGGCGTTGGGGAACCGAATTTTTTAAGTACAGATCTGGATACCAGAAAGTTTAAACCCCCGATAAATAAGGAAGTTATTAATAACATAGCCGGAAATACGGGAACCATCTCCCTCATCTGGCTTATGAAGAATTCCGCAAACTGATCCGGTGAAGCTGCCTTATCTATTATACCCAGGGCCTGGTAGACTTCCCTAACTGCCTTAAGGTCAACCGCATTGGCATTGATTAGGGCCCTCATGCTGTCCAACATAAAGTCAAAAAAGCTTTTGCCCACCATCCAGGCAAACATCTGGAGGGATACCAGGATGGACACCAAGACCCCACCGGCGGATAATATCATGGCCTCATTCATCTCAAGATCTTTTCTGTAAGTAATTATCAGGCCCAGAACTACAAAGGCGTTTAGGCAAAACATGATTATCCCCAGAAAAGGCTCCACCAGTAGTCCTATTAAAATTGAAGATACCGCGAGGCTTATAAAGCCTGCATGTATCCCCTGCCTCATCCCTACAACTGTTATTGGAACCGGAAGGATAAGTATCAATATATTAAATAAAGGAATGGCATACAGGACCATGGCCAAAAAGGCGATAATTGCCCCCACTATTATGCCATTCAAGATTGCTTTTACAGGTTTCTCCATTATATACACTCCAAATTAAGCTAAGGTACTATGGGTTTCTCCTGGATTCTCTCAGGTGTCGTTGAAGTTCCGATAGATCCCCATAGCTTTTTTCTATGTCGCTTCCCTCTATTATCCCAAGCCGGATCTGATCTTCTATGGTCTGGTCCAGCAGAGCGTAGTGAATTCCCAATCTCTTAGCCAGCAGATAGCAGGCAACGATGATGTCACCCAAATACCCGATCAAGGCCTCCTGGGAGGACTTTGCTCCGCCTGCCAACAGGCTAAATACCTTTGCTACTGAATTCAGCATTTCACTTTTTAACCATTCAATTATCCGGATATTCCTCGTAATATCGAAGTCTCCAGCCCTTCCCCGTGCCACTTTATCAACCCCATTTCCAGGCTTTATAGCGTAAATTCAATCTTCCCATATTATACTATTCGCTATTTTCTTAATTTTTCCTACCGCCTAGGGGTAAATCTTTGGATAGGATCCCAGTATCTTAAAAAATCTACTCTGCCCGCGCAATTGCTCAAGGGCCAGCCCAATTCCGGCCTCATCCTCGTGTCCTTCCAGGTCCACCAGGAAAAGGTACTCTCCCAAGAGGGTGCGCATGGGTCGGGATTCAATTTTGGTCAGGTTTATATCCATATCTGCAAATATCTTAAGGGCCTGATACAAGCCTCCCGGCTTATGGTTTACAGTAAAGGCAAGGGTCGTCTTATCATCACCGGTCTTTTCCACCCTATTGGATGCAAGGACTACGAATCGGGTACTGTTATCATCATTATCCTGAATTCCCTCTTTGAGAACATTAAGGCTATAAATTTCCGCAGCCCGATGATTTGCTATAGCCGCCCAAGGTTTCCGGCTTTCCATAACCAACATGGCTGCGGCGGCTGTACTCTCCGTGACCTGCCGCTTGCCCCCGTCCATAAAACCGTCTAAAAACTTCCTGCACTGAGCCAGAGCCTGAGGATGGGACAGGACCTTGGTTATATCTCCAATTTCCATACCGGATTTTGCCATGAGGCAATGATGGATAGGAATAATCAATTCCCCCACTATATAAAGATCCACTTCGTGAATCAACATATCTACGGTCAGATTAACGGTGCCTTCCATGGAATTTTCCATAGGGACCACGGCCTTATCAACTTCTCCCCCTGCAACAGCCAGGATCAACTCCTGTATACTGGAAAACTCCACTAGCTCATATTTGCTCTCTTTAACAAAGATAAGGGCTGCGTCATGGGTAAAAGTACCGGCAGGCCCCAAATATCCTACTTTTATCATATTTTTTCTCCATATAGGCCTATAATCTAAAATTCATTGTATATGGAAGCCCCTGCTTTGTCAATTTTTTTCGTCTACCCTCATACACTGTACTAAACAGTGAAAGGGAGGTGCGTAGCATTGAGAAGGCTTAAATCCCTCCGGCTAGTCAAGATCAGCGCGTTTGGTGTCCTAGCTTTAGTAGCGGGTTTGGTCCTCCTGATCTTTCTCTTCATTGATCATAATATAAACCCCGCCATCATAAGCTTTTCCCAGGCCAAGATACAGGCTATCGCCATCAATTCCCTCTCCGATGCCGTTAAGAAAACCTTGGGCTCCAATATAAAATATACGGATTTTGTTAATGTATTGACTGACAAGAACGGTAACGTAGCCATGCTCCAAGCCAATACCATGAAGATGAATGATCTTGCAGCCCAGGTTTCTGATATGGCCCAGGAAACCATACGGTCAAAGGGAGATGAGGGCATTGATATACCCCTGGGGACTATCACCGGCAGCAAGCTGCTGGCGGGTATGGGCCCAAAGATACGCATAAGGATCATATCCTTTCCCGCAGTATCCACTGATTTCGATTCCGAGCTGGTAAGCTCCGGTATAAATCAGACCAGGCACAAGATATATCTGACCCTGCGTGCCCGAATACGTATCGCCATACCTTTAAATACCGCCGACATAGATGTAGAGTCCCGTGTCCCGGTCACTGAAACCATCATAGTGGGGGATGTACCACAAACTTATGTAAATGTGGATGACACCGATCAAATGCTAAACCTGGTCCCAATAGATTAGTTACTGTTACTAAAAGGAACGCAAGATTATATTATAGGAAAACAAAAAAGCGAAGTACCTTTTTGGCCTTTTCGCTTTTGCTATCCTTGTTTATTCGGATGTGTAGGGCAAGAGGGCTATGGCTCTGGCCCTTTTGATGGCTACTGTCAACTTGCGTTGATGTTTTGCACAGTTCCCAGAAATCCTCCTGGGCAAGATCTTACCGCGTTCTGTTATATATTTACGAAGCTTGTATGCTTCTTTATAATCAATATGATCTACTTTATCAATACAGAAACTGCAGGCTTTTCTTCTGGATCTTCTCTGCCCGCCTCTGGGTCTCCGTCTTTCTTCAGCCATACCTTTCTACCTCCTCCTTATCAAAATGGGAGCTCATCATCCCCATCGGTATCTGCCAAGGGATTAAACCCGGGGATGTCACCAAAACTATCGTCAGGAGCTCTATCTGCATCGGGTTCTCTACCCGTTCTTGCTTCTCCCCATTCCAGGAATCGAACATCGTCTGCTACCACATCAGTTGTATATCGGCGTTGCCCCTCAGGTGTTTCATAGCTTCCAGTTTGAATTCTTCCGGCGACTGCTACCAACCTGCCCTTGCTCAAATACTTTGCGCTGGATTCAGCCTGACCCCTCCACACTACAACGGGAATAAAGTCAGCCTGTCTCTCTCCTTGCTGATTGGTGTAGTTTCGATCTACGGCTAAGGTAAACCTGGTCACTGCAATCCCACTAGAAGTATAGCGAAGTTCAGGGTCCCTTGTTAAACGCCCTATCAATACAACCTTATTTAACATATTCGACACCATCCTTATTATTCTTCGTCACGTATAATAATATAACGAATCACTTCGTCGGTGATCTTATAATTACGTTCCAATTCACTAGGGAGCTGGGGATCCGCTTTGAAGTTCATCAATACGTAGTATCCTTCGCGAAAATCTTCTATTGGATATGCCAACCTTCTCTTGCCCCACTCGTCTATCTTCTCGACTTCCCCACCTTCTGCAACGATTAGGTTGGAAAAGCGTTCAATCATAGCCTTAATGGCTTCCTCTTCCATTGTGGGACTTAGGATGTAAATTGACTCATACTTATTCATACTGTTTCACCTCCTTTTGGACTTTGGCCCTATACAGATGTATAGAGCAAGGATGTTACATCAGTAAATTATATCATAACCATCATGGTTGTACAAGATTTTTTTGTCATTTCACAGGATCTTTATCAACATGGTCTTTGCTTCATTAAATTCAATACTAATCTTATTATCCTTTTCCAACCTCTTCATTATGTCGCTGAACTTTTTAAATCCTATCTGTCTTTCGTCGAAATCAGGATAATCATTTTGAATCTCAGCCTTAATAATGCTGGGATTTACTCTTCTAAAGCCGTTTTGCTTAAATTCATCCAGCTTTTCCTGGAATATAGCAGCCCAGTTTATCCGGTTTATCTCCCCTGTCTTAGTGGCATTTTCCGCATTTAGCTTGACTTTTAAGGAATTGTACTCCCCAAAAAGCCGGATAACTCCATATTTATGCTCAAGATTGGTTAATAGCCTGCCGAAGGAATTATATCCATAGCTCTTTTCATTAAAGTCCGGCTTTAATCGAAGTAAGGTCTTTTTCAGTTCGCTTACGAACATGGTACCGTCTGTATCTGCCTGATCATCGATGATCTTCTTTACAACCTCCATCAGTTCCTTTTGGCTGCTGATAGAATCATCTTCTTTTTGCAGGTTATCCCTCTTACCTGTTGTTACCGTCTCCAGGAATATAAATTCGTTACAGGCTTTTATGAATATATTGGAAGCCACCTCGGATCTTGAGATGCCAAGAACGAACTTGCCCATGGATTTTAGCTTACCTACCAAAGGGGTATAATCGCTGTCTCCGGAAACTATACAGAAACAGTCAATCAGAGGATTGGTATAGGCTACCTCCAAGGCATCTATGACCAATTGAATGTCCAGATTATTCTTTTGATTTACCCCATACCTTATGGAGGGTAATACATTAAAGGTGTTGGACAGAAGGGTTTCCTTCAGCCCCGAAAAGCATTCCTGATATCCGTATACTTTACCTATTAGAATGTCCCCGCGGATCTTCACCTTCTCGATCACTTTTTTGAGGGTATTGACATTCCCTCCCGTATTCTCCAAATCAATGAATACGGCATAATTTCTTTTTTCCATTATAACTCCGCCTTATCTATTTCTTTAGTTTGGAATTAACTCAATCTTACTATCTTTCTGACGAATTTGCAATTGAAAATTGTTAATATGCATTGATATATCAATTATATATGATATAGCGTCTAGGAACACGTGTTATTTATTGGCAACTAAACCCATTCTTTAATCCACATATAGTTTTATGGGCATTACTGCTAAATACATAGTATCAACAGGTCGTCATTTCATAGAACACAACCACATACAGAGCTTATTAATAGGATGCAACAGCAGCTATTGTTTAAATTA
>JAAYRX010000182.1 GCA_012518535.1 Clostridiales bacterium
AGAAATGGGCCAAAAACACTGCAGTGAGTATCCCGATAGGTACACCAATAACAATCGCGCCGGCTGTGACATAGAGGCTTCCCAGTATCATGGGGAAAATCCCGTAAATATTGCTGGACGGTTTCCACACAGTCCCGGATAAAAACTTAAATACGCCTATTTCAGCCATTGCAGGTATACCGTTTATGAATATAAATATACAGATAAGAGCAACAGCGAGTATGGATATACAGGCCGATAACAGGAAAACAATATGCATTACCCGCTCTTTAAACTTGTTTTTAATCATTTGCTTCCTCCATAATGTCGTAATTGCTTATGGTTTTGCTATTCACCCTTTGATTTATTGACTATGTCAGACCACTTGGTGATCTCACCCATATATATACTTCTTACCTGCCCCATGCTTAGGTTGTCCACTGTATTCTCTTTGTTTACGATTACTACGATTCCATCTATTGCAATGGGAGTAGATGTAAGCCCGTTTGAGATTTCACTTTCTTTAAGCTCGCGGCTTGCCAATCCGATATCGCATATATCCTCGATAACACTGTTAACACCGGTGGTGGAATCGCTCTGATTTATCTCAATTGTAGCGTTTGTATTTATAGCCAGGTACGCTTCTTTCAACTTTTCCACTACTGGTGAAACGGAGGAGGAGCCTGCAATTGTTATTTTCCCGGCTGGTTTCGTTCCGTCATAGGCAGCTTCATCGGTTGCAGCGATATAACCGCTGTCTTCCACAACCTTCTGTCCCTCCGATGACAGGATGAATCTTATAAAGTCCTGTGCGACTTCTGACAGCTTGTCCTTTGTTACGATGTTAAAGAAACGGGAAATCTTGTAGCTTCCGTTTTTAATGTTCTCAATTGATGCCTCGGCATTATCCATCTTAAGGGCCTTAATTCTCTCGTTCATTGAACCCAGGGAAATGTAGCCAATTGCGCTGGTATTTAGGGAAACACTCGTCATCATAACGCCCGTACTTTGTGTAATATCGGCAGTCAGGACGGTGGAATCGATTTTTTCTCCGCTTTCATCTTCTTGTTCAACGCCAAACAGCTCAACAAAGGCTCCTCGGGTTCCGGAGCCGTCTTCCCTGGATATAACCGTTATATCCCTGTTCTCATCAAACCCTCTTTCCCCACAGCCTGTAAAGGATGTCAAGGCAAGAAGCCCTATCAGAAAAAGAGTTATTGTTCTAATTATTTTCATGCAAGATCTCCTTTTCGTTCCTTTTCCTATTTATTATTTCTTATGTATGACTATATATTAAGGAATGTATGTAAAGTCTGAAATCATGCTTATGTTAAATCCAGCCAGGTAAAATATTCGACACAATCTATGATCTTTAGATGTCATTTCCTCAAAAAGATACTAATATTATCTATATACCCCTAATATCTTGTTAAAAATCATATATTCTACGATTTCCACCACTCTTCAAACAGATATTCAATAGAGGCTGAATCCCTTGGTTTTCTAATATGCAATATATATTCCCAGCCCTCAGGCCAGTCAAAGGGAGCTGTAATTAAATCCTCCTGATATGTGTATTGCCTCATCTCCGTCGCTTCCTATTACGGCAAGCGGGAATGATTGATGTTTCTTAATTCTTTACAATTATATCAAAATAGTCTTGTATACGAGGTACTCCCAGATAATCCGCAAAATTACTTATGGCAAGATCAATTGCCTCTAACATTTCATCGGTAAGTTCGATTCCAGGTTCCCAATACCAGCTTTTAATGGTAAATGGTACATTGGGAGCTATCTTTTCCGGCTCAAATCTGGCTATAAATTGGTTTCCATATATGACCGGTAAAACATAATAACCAAATTTTCTCTTAGCAACCGGCGTATACACTTCCCATCGATACTCAAAATCGAATACTTTCGAGACCATGTCCCTGTCCCATATCATATTATCAAGAGGGGCAAGGAATTTTACTTTTTTCTTTTTCTCCTTGAATTCGAAGAAATCTTCATCCTCTTTAGCAATATAGAAGGGAACATTTAATCCTGAAACAGTAAAGCGTATTATTTCTCCTTCATCATACAGCATTTCCAGAATAACCTTTCTTTTACGGCTGTCAGAAATATAATGTCCCAACCATCCACCACCGCTCTTTTCCCATAATGCACCTACACTTCTAATCCTTCTTTTTATGTACCATTTTAGGAATTCTTCTTCATTATCGAACTCAAAATTGTAGGTGAACCCTCCGGGTAAAACATTTGATGTGAAATCATAGTATTTCTGTGTCCCTCTTCTTTCCGCAACACACAGCTCGCCGGTACTGTAAAGGTAATCAAGTGCGGCACTGGATAGTTTTCTGTGCCCCCAACTGCTTCCCCTGCTCTCCCCTATGGAAATATCTTTTGATCCCGTGATTCCGTTTTCCCTTATAAATCTTCTTATATCATCCAATATGTCAAGTGCTTCCAATTGTCCACGATAAGATAAGGTCTTTATTGTGCTTTGCGTATGGGCTTCTCGTATCTTCGCAAATAGTGGGTAATCCTCTGCCCTGTATATATTCATTTCTTTGTCATAGCCATCAACCAGTGCACGTTCATTATATAAAAGGCTCTCTAATATTTCCGGCTTATAGCCTTGTACTTTGGATTGTAAAACAAGGTCAGGATTTCGACCAACTACGTTTAAGGGATCATACTGAATACTGCCTACCCTGTTAAAATATTTCATAACTCCATCTTTTCCTGCAAGGCTTTCATAGTCATTTAAGTTATGATAATTAACTAGAAATTGTCGTAATTCTTCTTTTAAAATGGTATCTTTCATATATACACCTCTTTAGAAGTCCTACCATGAACCTC
>JAAYRX010000183.1 GCA_012518535.1 Clostridiales bacterium
GCCCCGCCTCTCTCAAGGGAGAGATCACCTTCAATTCGGTAAGTGCCCGCATCCCCGGTCTGTCACCGGCATCATCGCTGGCATTACTGCCATCCACGAGCAAGGTGTAGCCGTCGGCTTTGGCCTCATCGAGTATCCTGGAAAAGATAACCCTCTTGCAATGATAGCAACGATCGGCGGGGTTTTCTTTTACTCTATCGTTTGACAGCGCATCAATAGCAAGTACTTTTATATCTGCTCCCACCTGCTTTGCAATCTTCCTTGCATCATCCAGCTCAAATTGGGGTTGGAACTGGGATTTTGCATAGTAGCCACGTATTTCTACACCGCAGGTTTTGGCGGCATACAACAGATAGCTGGAATCCACTCCACCGGAAAACCCAAGAGCAGCTTTTGGTATCCTTTTTAGTATATCCACAAGGGCTTTTGGTACGGCAGGAAATTCTTTTTCAAAACTCAAATCATAGCACTCCTTTCAATATAACATACACATATTTACCCTGTTATCTAACTAACCTCTTCTGCTAGTTCATATTCTTATTTAATGAGCTATTGATAAGCGGATGACTTCATTCATATATTATTTCGGTTCCTGTTCAATATGGTTTATATCACGCAGATCAACAATACGGGCACACACCCGCTCGGCAAGAGCCGGATTATGGGTTACCACCACCAGACCAATTCCCCGTCTGTCAGCCTCTGAAAGTATATATCGCCATATCTGTGCCTGGGTAATAACATCAAGCATAGTACTTATCTCATCGGCAATCAAAAACCTGGTATCGGCGCAAAGGGCACGAGCTACACAAAATCGCTGTAACTCTCCGCCTGAAAGCTCCCGCGGATAGCGGTCCAGCCATTCCGGTTCAATTCCCATGGCAGACATTACTTCCGAGCGAAGCTGTCCAGCCTCCTCTAAAACCTTTTGCATCTTCCAACGCGGGTTAACAGAACTTTCCGGATGCTGAGGGATAAGCTGTACCGGCAAAATCCCTTTTGGGTCAAGGGGTTTGCCGTCCAGCAGCACCTCCCCTTTTGTGGGTTTTTCATAGCCGGCCAATATCTTTACAAGGGTAGTTTTCCCGTAGCCACTGGGTGATACCACACCCACACGCTCCCCCTCTCCAATCGAAAAGGATACCTTCTTCAGGATAAAAGGTGTCTTGGATGTGTATCTAAAATAAATGTTGTTTGCTTCAAGATGCATGTACACACCTTACCTTTCCGCCCCGCAGTTTTCTCATGGGTGGGTTCTCTGCTTCACATTCAGAGGTTTTCAACGGGCATCTCGGTGCAAAAAGACAGCCCTCCGGCAGATCCCCCGCATATGGCTGGAAACCCTCTATGGGCATGAAATCATTCTGTGGAAGCGCATGCCACAGGGCTTTACTGTAAGGGTGACGAAGTGCACCCGGCCCCTTTGCAAAATCGGCTACAGGTAATTCCTCCACCGTTGTACCTGCATAGAAGACAGCGATTTTATCGGCAAACTGCAGGGCAAGGTCTATATCGTGGGTAATCAGTATTATGCCCTTACCCTTATCGGCAAGCTCCCTTAGGATTGACAGCGCCTCCAGAGCCTGATCCAGGTGCATGCCGGGAGTCGGCTCATCGGCGATTACCAGCTCGGCATCGGTGATTATGGCCGTTGAAAAAAGCACACGTCGGGCCATACCTCCTGAAAGCTGAAAGGGATAAAGTTTCTCTGTCTGCCTTGTCAAATTGAGCCTTTGGAAAACTTCCCTTTGTCTTCTCAAACGTTTTGGGCTTTTATCGGCCCCCCTGGCCTGTTTGCCTACCTGCATAAGCGGATCCAAATAGGTAACCGACTGGGGTATCAGTGCAATCTCGCTCCCTCTAAGCTTCCTTTGATTCTCTACATCGAGTGGCCTTCCCTTATAGAATATCCTGCCGCCGACTGTAGCATTTTGCGGCAGTAGGCCCAGCACAGCGTGGGCCAGCAGGCTTTTTCCACTGCCGGAGGAACCTGCAACGGCCAGTATCTCCCCTTTATTTACTGTTATCGTCAGATCCTGTATAACCTTTAAATCTCTCTGCTCAAATGCCTTGTCATACATCCGAAAAGATACCGAAAGATTATCCACTTCAAGCAGAGGCAGGTTGTCATGGCACATAGCAACTCCTCCTATTCATGCGCGCTATATGGATCAAGGAGCGTTTTCAAATTCTCGCCCAGCTTATCGAATAAAATCACAATCAGGACCAGGGTGATGCCGGGGAAAAAAGCCAGCCACCACATACCCCCGGTGAGATACTTCATGCTCTCGGCAAGTATAATCCCGATAGCAGGCTGTTCCGGCGGCAAGCCGTAACCTAAAAACGACAGGGACGATTCGTGGAGTATGGCATGTGGAAAGAGCAACACCAGTCCCACAACAAATTGCGGCAGAACATGGGGTAGGATGTGGTGCAGCAAAATCCACCCCGTAGACTTTCCCAGGCGACGGGAAATAGTAATGTATTGCTGACTTCGAATTTGAAGAACCTCGGCCCGCACCAGCCTGGCAAGACCCGTCCAATGGGTGACCGCTATACCTGTTAAGAGGCCTGTAAGACCACGTCCACATGCAAAGGCAATCAGTATAAGCAGCAGCAGATGGGGTACCCCCATCACAAGATCTATAAGCCAACCTATTGCGCTGTCCATCCACTTACTTCCCATAGCGGCGGCAATGCCGATGATAGTAGCAAGGACAGCACTGACTGCCGACGCAACTGTTCCTACCATAATAGAGATGGACAAGCCCTTTACGGTCCGTAGCAGCATATTTCTGCCCAGCCAGTCGGTGCCGAAGGGGTATTCCCAGGAGGGTCTGATCCCCTTGCGGGTAAAGTCAACGGCCATTGCATCATCTCCAATAAATATACCGGCTATAAAAATGCCTATGATAATGCCAAGTAAAAAGATAGATATTATAACTGTCCTGACTCGGCGGTTAAAGCCAAATCTTTGTCCCGATGCTTTAATCGCCAATTGCTTGTCCATGGGGTCGCTCCTCTCCTATACGCGGATCCACCACGCCATAGATGATATTGGCAATAAAGTTGCCTGAAAACACAAACAGAGCACTGAACAGGGTTATACCCAATAGAAGGGGAACATCCGAGTTCAGCCCGGCGGCAGAGACTGCGGAGCCAAGTCCTGGATATGAAAATACATTTTCTGCAAGGACGCTGCCCCCAAAGAGCTCCGCAAAGGAAGCGAATTGCAGGGTAATGGCAGGCAGGAGTGTGTTTCTAAAGCCGTGACGCTTCATAATTGTCCAGGTGTCCTCGCCCCTGGCTCGGGCAAACAGGACATAATCGCTCTCCAATACATCCACCAGCTTCTGACGGGTATGCATGGCCACATTGGCAAAGGAAATAAAGCTCAGTGTGAGGGCCGGCAAGGCAAGATGATAGAGCCTTTGCCAGATGGACACATCACTGTCGGCAATACCGATAGGACTTGAAAATCCAATGGGAAACCAGCCCAACCAGACGGAAAATATCAAAAGGAACACCAGGCCCAGCCAGAAGGTGGGTACAGAGCAGAGCACAAGGCAGACACGCTTTATGATACTATCCACCCATTTCCCCCGCCATATTCCCATAATACAGCCAAGAGTAAAGCCTATTATTCCGGAAAGTATCCAGGATGTCATCATCAGAGCAAAGGTATTTATAAACCTGTCAGCGATGATGTAGGCCACCGGTTGGCGGTAGAGTATGGATACACCCATATCGCCACGCAGGATTGCCGACAGCCAGTTCAAATACCTTTCTGTCGGCGGAGCGTTCAGCCCCCAATATTCTGAAATCGCCTCCCGCTGTTCCATGCTCACAGCTCCGGCCCCCATTACATATTGCTGTACCGGATCTATCGGCGAAAGGCTGGCCAGTACAAATGCCACAACGGACGTGGCAAGGAGCAGGGTCAGAACCCGGAAAAGGTATTTGCCTATGGCTTTGCTAATATTAATCAGCCTTTTCCTTTTCATTTCCATCTCCAATCACGTAAATTCTGTACCAGGGTCCAGCTTGCACCATGTTCATGAAGCTGCTGGTCTCCAATATCCAGGCCATCTGCAACATAGTATATATGCTGGATATTTACAAGCCACACCCAAGGGCATTCTCCCCGCATGGAGGTTCCTGTTGTGCCGTCCCACTGGGCAAGTTTCCAGTTATCATAAGCTTCTTCACTTGTCCCGGCATGCAATGCGGCATCCAGGTATCCGTCAACTGTGGCGTTATTAAAACCTTCAGGATTGTAGTAATCATCCCGAAGCTTGTTTTTTGAATGAAAGAGCAGGTAGCTGGTATAGGGATTGCTGGAACCCCATCCCATAAGAACAGCATCGCTGAACATCCGCTTGGATATCTCGTCCCAGCTTAAACCTTCGACAACTATGTTGATTCCAATTTCCTTTACCTGTTCAGCCGCCGCCATGGCTATGGCCTGACGTACAGAGTCTCCACTTGGATATATGCATTTGAATTCTGCCTTCAGACCGTTCTTTTCCACGATGCCGTCTCCATCCACATCCTCCCATCCATCCTCAGCCAAAAACTTCTTTGCTTTTTCTATATCGGCTTCAATCTTAACGTCCGGATTGTTCCAGGGCATACCATCATTTTCACTGTAGGCAGGAGTGGCAAAGCCATTTAAAGCATCCCTGGCAATCTGCTCCCGGTCGATACAATAGGCTATGGCCTTACGGATGGCAAGGTTACTCGTTACATCGTTGCCTGCAGGATATCCGCTTTCACTGGTTGCACCAGCCGGAATTATCGGAAGGGTAAACCCACGATTGTCAAGAGTTGTCACCGCTTCAATGCGCATACCGTCGATATCCTGAGTGGCATGGGTGGCGCTGGTAAGGGCAACATCCACCTGTCCGGCCCTGGCTGCAGCGAATGCGGCATCTTCGTCCATAAATACCAAAACAGCCTTTTTAATGGCCGGTACATTACCGTAATAATCCTCATTGGCTTCAAGTATTACCTGTTCCCCCTTATTCCATTGGACAAACTTCCAAGGTCCGCTTCCGATAGGATCATTGGCATATTTGTCCGAATAGGCATGTTCAGGCACAATACCCGTAGTCGCAATGGTATTGATAAATGTAGAATTTGGAGCATTAAGGGTAAAGGTAGCTTCATAATCCCCTGTCACTTCACAGCTTACCAGGTATGTAAGGTCAAGAGACGATTGGCTGATTTTCGCTGTGTTAAAGGTAAAGGCTACGTCGGAAGCCTTTACGGGCTCACCATCGGTATAATAGGCATCATCACGAATAGTAAATACCCATTTAGTCCCATCTTCGCTGATGGTGTAATTGGTGGCCAGATCATTTACTATACTCATATCCTGGGTGTACTCCACCAAGGTACTTTGAATCAGTGGCGTGGTGCCGTGCCCCCAACCAGTAGTAGGGTCAAATCCATTTTCCGGTTCACTCTGGATGGCTATGATTACCTCATCCTTTACCTCTTTTTTATCACCGATTGAAGAATCAGATCGACCGTCCTCTTTATTTCCGCTGCAACCGGATATAGCCGCTACACACAACGCTATTACCAGGATAATTGCACCAATTTTTCTCATTTACCTCTTCTCCCATTAAGTAATTTGCATAATCAAAGAAACTGTAGAGATGCCTAAAGCTATTAATAAACACAAAAAAAGAAAGCATCCCCAAACGACGAGCCTTCTGACCTTGCCGAAACTTCATGTTTCTATCGTGTAATCATATTGAAATATACCTTCTATAGTATAATACTTATAAATGAGTTCCAATAATGCACTAATCTGCTTCATACAGACCTATTTTTATAGATAATACCACGATAGCTCTTCTTTGTCAATTTAC
>JAAYRX010000184.1 GCA_012518535.1 Clostridiales bacterium
ACAACGCTGTCGAACTTATATCCAGCATCCCAAACCATGTCCAAAAGCTTGATATTAACGTCCAGGAAATGGTTGAACATATCCATACACCATTCCGGATTCTCCAATAGGGCAAAGAGCAGCCTTTCAGTGCCTACCATCCAGGAATGAGTGACGTCAAAGCCAAACCATAAGAGCCCTTCTATCCACCATCCCTGCTCCCGCCATTTCTTATAGTTGGACTCCAGGTACTTCCAGTTTATCCTGTCCCGATCAGGGGTCATCTTATCCTTTACCTTCAGCCAGGAATCCTCATCCACCACCGTATAGTCCAGAAACTCCGGTGTGGAGTTGGCGTTCTTCCATTCCTTCTGGGTTACCCCCCATTTGGAAGTGTATATTATATAGTCCTCTGTTTCCTCTATCAGTTTGTAGGGATACTGGAAGCTGTTGTCCACCTCTATGGTGGCTATATGATCCAGCTGGAAGAAATCCCTGTAGTCCATTCCCTCAGGCATACCTTCCCGCTGCCATCTCTTTATGGTAGCCGTCCAGGGTGAATCAAATATTGGTATCCTGTCAGCCTCCCTGTGCTCATACATCCTTTTAATTCTCTCATAGGTTGTAAGTTTTCCCATCTATATACCTCCAAATATAGAATTTCGGTTATAAATCCAAGGTCTCTGATATATTATCGCTACTCCAAGTATACACAATCAATTGTATTAAGTATAGGGTTTTTCCGTCTTATAATTTGTAATCCTTTTATCCTATATAATTCTACAATATTCGAAAATTAATACTATATACTCCCCCCTGTAACCTTTTTGTAACTATTTCCACCTAATTATTGAATAGAATTATAATATACAGAATATCAGTTATCATACCAGGGTTCATAGTTGAATCAAGGGTCTTATATGTAGAAATGTGTAGAGGTGTATACTAGATGAGAAAAAGGAACAAGGGCAGCTTATCAAAATTATTACATATCTTCCTGATTGTATTACTCTGCAGTCTGTTAACGTCCTGCAGCCTGGAATATATCAACATATTTTCCCTAAGACCTTCATCAAACGATCCACTGCAGGATAATCCGTCCGATACGGATACAAACTCCCCTGCAGACCTGGATGAATTGGATCAAGCTCCAGATATAGGGGAGGAAATCGGAGATCCTGAGGATAACCCACCTGCTGCGGTTGACAGCCAGGATCAGGATAGTACAGTCCCCCATGATAGTATGGATTTACATAAGGATAATGAAAATGAAAATAATAATGAGGGTTCAGCCATAGATCCAGGCGAAGGAACAGGCCAGGATTCAAATCCACCCTTAGATGAGGATATTGATAATGACGATGGAAACCAAATGAATCCCGTATATATAGATAAGGACGGGAATCCCCGGGTGCCCAACGAGGATGCAGGGCCCCAGAATGACGAAATTACAGAATCCGATAGCCTTGATACTGTTCCTGCAGCCAAGATAATACGAAAGTCCTCAGATACCGAGCTAAAGCAAGTGGCTCTCACCTTCGACGACGGCCCGGATGACTATTTCACTCCCAAGGTATTGGATGTTCTCAAGGAATATGATGTCAGGGCTACCTTCTTCGTTGTGGGCTCCCTGGCCAATAAATATCGGGATGTACTCGAAAGAATAGATGATGAAGGCCATGTTGTAGCCAGCCATGGATGGAGCCATAAGAACTTTACCAAGATATCGAAAAAAAGGGTCATTGAGGAACTGACAAGGACCAATGACCTGATAGAAGAGGTCACGGGTAAAACCAATACCCTGTTTCGGCTGCCCTATGGGGATTACAATAAGAAGGTCTTAAAGACTGTGGCAGAACAGGGTTTTCACAATATCTATTGGTCCATTGACCCCCAGGACTGGTCGGGAATTTCCTCCAAGGGAATATTGGCGGATGTCAAGAGGAACCTCAAACCCGGTTCTATTATCCTCTTGCACTCCTTCGGCTCCTATGAATCCATTCCCAACACCATAAAGGCCTTGCCAAAAATTATTGAGTATATCCAAAGCCAAGACTATGAAATTGTTACTGTACCTGAACTGTTGAAGGATACGCTTTCACAAGAAAATTAGGTAGTAGTTCATTCATTTACTATAAAGGGATTGATCTGGTTAAAGCTTTTCTCCCACCGGGATACATAGTCCCCAGTAGCCCATTCAGCCATAATAACTGTCTCCCCTTTTCTTATGCCTATTTTCCTGATTGGTTTTTCGGCTATCTGCCCCTCTTCAATGGGATATACCATTATAAAATTACCGGTTACTACAATCAGTATGTCCTCGGCAGGAGATGTATAGGCATCCAGGGCCATGGGGATTCTTTCCTTGATTTCATCCCATGTTACGTGGAGCTTGTCATAGTTTAACAGCTTCCCCTCGGGCATCAGGCCTATATTAAAATCCTCACCACTTCCGTCTATATCCAATCTGCCCTTGAGAATCCAATGTCCGTTACGCCTTGCCACGGTAAAATTATCCTCCCTTGCCACATCCCTTAGGTCCCCCGATATTTTCCTGCTCTTCGATATCAAATAGGATTGAGCTGATTTATAGAATATATCCTCCATACCCTCATCGGCAATATTGGATATTTTAATTCCCTTTTGGCTGTTGGCATCATCCAGGGGCAGGACCCTATACCTGTCGGGCTCCTTTATCTCATCCCCCGGCGTTTCGGAATACTCTATTGCTATATAATCATCGCTTACAAAGAGTATATTCTTCTTGATATTCATCCCTATAAGGGGGCGGGACTGTTCGGCC
>JAAYRX010000024.1 GCA_012518535.1 Clostridiales bacterium
AAAGGGAAGGCAATGGAGAAGATTTTGCGTGGGTAGGAAGGACGGGACAGTATATATACTAAAGTCCGGCCAATATCTGTATCGCTAAATAGGGTTTGATTTTATTTCCGCTTGTTCATATAATATACAGTGTATGCCCATAGTTTATTTGTTGTACTGAGAGGAGAAATGTCTTTTGGGTAAAAACAAGAAGATACTTAAGCGCTTTATATCCTATTATAAACCGCATCGATGGCTTTTTTTCATAGATTTGGTATGCGCATTTATTGTCTCAGTTATAGATCTATTCTTTCCGGTAATAACCAGAAGGATAGTCCAGACCATTATACCCAACGGTGAGATTAGCACATTTTGGATATTCATAGGGGTAATGGTCTTTATGTACATCGCAAGAACGGCCCTTCGGTTTGTAGTTGAATATTGGGGTCATATTTTGGGGGTACGTATAGAGTACGATATGCGCAAGGATCTGTTTACTCATCTGCAGACCTTATCTTTCCGATTTTTTGATAGGAACAGGACCGGACACTTGATGTCCAGAATGGTAAACGACCTGGCAGAGATCGCGGAGTTTGCCCACCATGGTCCTGAAGATCTGTTCCTGTCCCTGGTAATGCTCATAGGCTCCTTCTTTGTGCTGATAAGAATAGAATGGCGACTGGCCTTAATGGTATACGCATTTATTCCCGTGATGGTGTGGTATGGTGTCAACAAGCGCAAGGACATGAATCAGGCATTCAGGGATATGAGGATAAAGCTGGCCGATATTAATGCCCAATTGGAGAGCAGTATTTCCGGGGTACGGGTATCCAAATCCTTTACCAACGAAGAACATGAAATAGACAAGTTTGATAGGGGCAACATCAAGTTCCGAGGCTCCAAGTATTGGGCATATAGGTTTATGGCACTCTTCCATACGGGTATAGAGCTGATGTCCGCCCTGCTTAACATAACAGTTATTGCTGCCGGTGGATATATGATCTTTAGGGGCATTATAGATCTGGCGGACCTCCTGGCCTTCATCATGTATATAGGACTGTTCATGCAGCCCGTCCGCCAACTGTCCAATTTTGTTCAGCAATTTGAGTCCGGCATGACCGGAATTGAGAGATTCTCGGAGATTATGGATGAAAAGCCCGATATAATCGATGATCCCAATGCCAGGGAGCTAAAGAATGTAAAGGGCGAAATCGGATTCCACAATGTAAGTTTCTCATATGACAACAATGAAAAGGTACTGGAAAACATTAATATAAAGATAGATGCAGGAAAAACCTTTGCCCTGGTTGGGCCTTCGGGCGGTGGTAAAACAACTTTGTGTCATCTGATCCCGCGGTTCTACGAAGTTAATGAGGGCTATATATCCATTGATGGACGGGATATAAAGGAGTATACCCTTAAGTCCCTGAGGAAGAATATCGGTATCGTGCAGCAGGATGTATTTCTGTTTGCAGGTACTATTGGGGAGAACATCCTATACGGGGATGTTGAATCCACTTATGAGGAAATGATAGAGGCAGCCAAGGCTGCCAATATCCATGATTTTATCATGGGACTTCCCGACGGTTACGATACCCATGTCGGGGAGAGGGGTGTAAGGCTTTCGGGCGGACAAAAGCAAAGAATATCCATAGCCAGGGTATTTTTAAAGAATCCTCCCATACTTATATTGGACGAGGCAACGTCTGCCCTGGATAACGAGACCGAGATCAAGATTCAACAGGCTTTGGAAAACCTGTCAAAGGGGAGAACCACCCTCGTTATAGCTCATAGGTTATCCACTATAAAGAACGCTGACGAGATCTTTGTCCTAACGGAAAACGGTGTAGAGGAAAGAGGAGATCATGAGACCCTCCTGGAGATGGGTGGTATCTACTCCAATCTGTATCGTTCCCAGTTTAAGGACCTGGATCCCGAGGAATTTGTCGGGACAGACATGGCCGGCTAAGGTTAGAGAGGGAAAGAGTATGAGATTATCATGGATTAAATGCTGGATCGCTATTTTATGCCTCGCTTTGATAACCGGATCCCTGTTGGGGTGTAGCATTATTACATCAAATCGTACCCCTGTAGTGGATGGGGTTATCGACACATCTAAATATGTCAAGCTATCCATGTATCTCATAGGGCCGCCATCCGGCGACTCCACAATGGATTATCAGAGCATTGTAGAAGAGCTAAATGAAAGCATAGGGGACAAAATGAATACCAATGTGGACATAACCTTCATCCCCTATGATGAGACAGACATGGAATACCCCCTGGTATTCAGTTCGGGGACAACCTTTGATATAGGCTATGTAAGTACCGATGGAGACCCCAGTTACTTTAGCCTTGCTTCCAAGGAGACCTTATTGGCCATAGACGATCTTTTGCCTACCTATGGAAAGGGCCTTTGGGAGGGCATGGAACCGAATAGATGGGAAGATACCAAATATGACGGTCAAATATATGCAGTACCCATAGATGGCGAACAGTACAGGATTAACGGATTCATGTTTGCTGGGGACACTAAGTATGAACCCGACGAGGCCATCCTATCCATTGGGGATATGGAAAACTATCTGGATACTTTGGCTGAAGAAAATGGGAAGGTTGTCATAGACATAGGGGAAGAGGACGCCGTAGGGCTTTACAATATGTTAGTCGATCTCCATAAAACCTGGATTCCCGCACCCGGTATCCCGGAGTCCTCCCTGTATCTGGTCAACAGCACCGGGGACAAAACAGGCAGCCTTATGCATCCGGCCTTCAGCAGAGAATTTTTGATATTTGCAGAAGGGATGAAGAAATGGGCAGACGATGGATTTTGGCAAGAGGATGTCCTGGTGGCAAGTAAGGATATTGGATATGATCAGCAGACCGATGGAAATGTTCTGCTTTTCGGGAACTTTAATAGGTTTAGGGCTATGGACTCAAAGCTGGCGAACTCACCCGATCAAGGGGGTAGAATGCTAAAGTTTATACCCTTCTGTGGGGAAGGAAAAAAGATTATAAAAGCCGGGTCTGCTAAAAACGCCTTAGGAATAGGCGCAGGGTCAAAGAATCCCGAAAGGGCCCTTATGCTGATAGATTATATTGTTGGGAGCAAGTATTCCGACCAGATCCTGGGCTATGGATATGAGGGTAAGATTATGGATTATTCCCTCTTTGAAGATGATCCTGTCAACCATGAGCTTCTGTACATAAAGGATCCCTACGACAAGTTCGTCTTCGATAAAACCCCTGTACAAAATGAGATTGATAATATCCTTCTGGTGAATTCTCAATTCGGTGTACCCATTCTATTGGGAAGGGCAGGAGACCCGAGTACAGCAGTCAACAGATATAGGCAGGAACTGGAGACCGCCGGTATACACAAGGTTATTGATGCTGTCAAGGAACAGCTTAAGGATTATTAACTTATCGATTGACAGATCCCATGCATATTGCATGGGATTAATTATTGTAGGAAGATTATTATTCAGCTTATAATATAGAAAAAGGGGAAGAAAGCACTATTTGCAATTCCATACAATAATATGCTAAACTAGGAATTAAAGGGCGTGTAAAAAGGATTGTCATGGCAAAGAAACAGACGGATTAGGCTGTTGGGCGATGCATTTTTTATCCTGGCAATATGCCTATCAATATAGCTTTGACAGGCCTTTTTATAACGCGATGTAGTTTACCTCCAGAGGAATGTCCCATTGAGAATAGAAGACCGTTAATTTAGTATTCTTCCTTTCGTTGTTATTCTCATCTTTTTTTTAAAACGAATATAAGACAACTGTTTGCAGACTCCTAAAAACACACTGTACATTAAGCTGGGGCGCGGTGTTTGGGGTGTGCTTTTTCAGGATATAAAGTAAGCTGGTGTTTGTTGACAGGAGCTAATTTTTATATGGAAAGGGATGGACCTATGGGACAAAAGATAAAAAATGACGGGAAAAACAATATGCCTGCCGGATGCAGTTTTTTAAAACCGTCTATTGATGAGTCCTGGGAAAGGTGTATGAAGTATGGGCTTAATAGAAATAACCCACCAAAAGCGATCAGGGTTTCTGACTGCAGGCTGGAAAAGCTCCTTGCTGAGTATAGGGACCTGCTCAGCACGGCTCAACCGTATATGGATAGTCTGGCTCTGGGCCTATCCGGGTATGGGTCAATTGTCGGGCTAGCCAGCAATGATGGTGTACTGCTTAAGGTAAAAGGCAAGGTGGAGGGGCTGATGGACTTAGGCTACCAAAAGGGGTTCGGGCATACAGAATTAAATATGGGAACAAACGCCATAGGAATGTGTCTGGAGACAGAAAGTCCCGTTGTTATCTGTGGAGAGGAGCATTTTTTTAGATGGCTGTGGGGTTGGGCCGGCTTTGCGGCTCCGCTAAACATTGATAACCAGCTTGGGGCTGTAATATTCGCCATGGTACCCATTGAATTTGCTTACAGGGAGCTGCTGGAGATCATATCACTGGCGGCTTATAGCATAAACAAACAGCTGGAGTTAACCTATGATAAGGAAAAACTATTGTATATGTATACAACAACACAGAACGGACGGAAGGACATTATGGAAGCGTCGTCTATAATATCCCATGAGGTTAAGAATTCCCTAACAAATATCAGCGCCTATATACAGCTTCTCCAGCTGGAAAAGGGCATTGCCATTAACAGCAGCAGTAAAATCCTGAATGAGATTTCACGGGTTACCAGACTGTTGGACGATTTCAGGCTGCTATCGAGACATGATTATGATAATACCCAGCTTCATTCCATAAGGCAGATCATCAAGTTGGTGAAGGATATAATGATGTCCAAGGCCAGATTAAGCAATGTAGATATCATATGCGATTCACACAAGGAAGACATCTATATAAAAGCTGATAAGAACTCACTTCAACAGGTATTTATTAACCTGATAGATAATGCCATCGATGCTATGAAGGATGGGGGAACGTTAACCATAGGACTTCGAACAGAATCGAACCCCGATATGGCTGTGATAAGCTTTAGGGATACCGGAACCGGTATACCGCCTGAACAACTTCAAAACATATTTAAGATTTATGAGACCACCAAAGAAACCGGCACCGGTCTGGGCCTGCATATCTGCCAAACCATTGTCAGGTTTTATGGAGGCACCATAGAGGTGGACAGCATACCGGGTAGGGGTAGCACCTTTACAGTCAAGCTGCCAAGAGCCTATAGGATATAGATCTATTCTACATATTCAATCAATAACATATACATAATTATGATTCTATCTAACCTATGGCCATGCGACTGAACTGTGACGGTTGCCAGGCAAGCCATATTCAACAAGCATCCCATACAAAAGAAGAATAAAATGAATATGAAACGTAAAAGGGGAGATTGTATGGGTCTTGTTCATATTAAAAGAAAATATCTTATTGTCATAATTGTCCTGACCATTCTATGTATAACAGTCCCCGGCCTTTATGGATTGTTTTGGGTTGGGAGAGATGGCCTTTACCAGCCTGATAGGGACCTTACTCAATATGAGATAGACGTAAACTTTAATCCATATTCCAAGAGGGTAGATTGCAAACAGCGGGTTGAGTATACAAACAAGGAGGAAACCGATCTTTGGGCCCTCTATTTTCATGTCTATCCCAACGCCTTTAAGTATGCCGAAAAGTCCGTTTTCCCTAAAGAGGAGATGGATAGGGCATATCCCAACGGATTCTCGCCTGGCTTTTTAGAGCTAAATAAGGTTTTACTGGAAGGAAACCCTGTGACCTACAGCTTTGACGGCTATAGCGACGATATATTGATGATTCCCCTTGAGAAGCCCCTCAAACCCGGGGACAGGCGGGAAATATATCTTGAATACTCCCTGGTCATGCCCAATTCTCCCGGTAGGTTTGGTTATTCTGACAACACCTACAACTTGGGTAATTGGTATCCCATAATATGTGTATACGATGAAAGGGGCTGGAGCCTGGAACCCTACCATTCATTGGGGGATCCTTTCTACAGCGATGTCTCGAATTATTGTGTGCGGATTATAGCTCCTTCGGAGTTTGTGATAGCTGCTACCGGGGAGGAAGTCAAGGTTGTTGAGGGTGACGGGGAAAAGATTTGGGAATTTAAGGGCCATATGGTCAGGGATTTTGCCTGGGTAGCCAGCAATAAGTTTCAAAGATCCTCTGCGGTTGTAGGTGATACAACCATATACTCCTACTATTACACCCAGGACAGGGGTAATAAAGCTTTGGAATTCGGGGCATCCGCCCTGGAGATCTTCAATGAACTCTTTGGGACCTATCCATACAAGAATTTATCCATAGTTCAGACGGACTTCTTTATTGGGGGAATGGAGTATCCCAGGTTGATGATGATAGATGGAAGCCTCTATGATGGGGAGCAGGATGAATGGCTGGAGTTGGTCACCGTTCATGAATTGGCCCATCAATGGTGGTACGGTTTGGTAGGGAACGATGAAGTCCACGATTCATGGCTGGATGAGGGCTTGACGGAGTATTCCACTATTCTCTATTATGGTCGGCGATATGGTCGTGAAGAGGCAGAGCATAAATATCAAATCTATATAAACAAGGGTAAATTTCAGTTGTTCAGGATCTATAGGGATGGCGGAGATACAAACGAGACCATACACAGGCCCCTGTATGAATTTAAGGACTGGCTGGAATACGATTCCCTGGTCTATGGGAAGGGGGCAATCATGTTTCATGAACTAAGGCAGGAGATGGGGGACGAAACATTCTTCAAGGTTTTAAGGGAATATTTCGAAAACAACAAGTACCGGAACGCAAAACCTAAGGACCTATACAAGGCCTGCCAAGAGGTTAGCGGGAAGTCCTGGGAGGATTTTTTCCTGCAATGGTTATACGATGACTATGAAGAAAAAGCCGGATAACTTATAAAACGGAGTAAATAATGGGCAGACAAATTAATTCAACCTATTGTGCCAGTAAAATATATGCTGCTAATGGCTATTGACCGCTCCTTACATCATAAGAGTAGCTTTATAGTTGAAGTTTTAAAAAAATTATTATAACTTATTGTAGCAAAGGTTAATGATAAGGAGGCTGCTTTAAACATCCTGCTTAAAGCCACGGCTTTTCTGCATTCCATAAGCCAAGTTTTCTTAACCAAATCAATGAAGTCATCCGCTTACCAATAGCTCATTACTTCAGATTATGAACTAGCACAACGCATTAATTTAATATATTCGTAAAATTTATGTAACAATTTTAAGTTTTTATGTTATAATGGTTTTAAACTTATTATCGCCCTATAGTTAATAAGATTTAAATATGTTGGGGTTAGGAAGGACGCTTAGTAATGTTGGGTAAGAAGGGGTTAGAAATAGTGGACAAGCTGTATAACTGGATGAGGCTAAGGCGAAATATTTTTATAGCCTTGTCGGTTATTTTTTTAATTAGCGCAGGAGCATTTTCTGTTAAGGCGCTGGCAACTAATAATGGCTCAACCCTGAAGGACGACATGACAGAAGCCTATTTTACATATTTCGATGGCCAGAATATAGGCCTGGCTAAAGACAAAGGAGATATAGAGAAGGTACTGGAAGGTATCAGACGAGATTTCGAATCCCTATACGATATGGAAGTAACCTTGGAAAACGATATCGATTACGAGAGGGTCTATGTGGACGAACAATATTTGAGCGACCCTGTGGTTCTGGAGAACCTTATACAAACCAACGTCAGACCCGTGGTTAAATCCGCTGTCATTCAGGTTAACGGCGAAAATATGGGAGTATTAAAGGATAGGGGGACAGCCCGGTCTATCCTGGATTCCCTCCTGCAACCCTTTAAGGACAAGATAGAGACCAAGGGGACCAGCCTGGAGGAGATAGACTTTGAAGAGGATGTCAATATAAGGGATCTCTATGTAGAATATGAAGAATTGGAAGACCCGGATGAGGTGCTTCAAAGATTTACTCAGGGAAAAACGGAAAAGCAGATCTATATTGTAGAAAAGGGAGACAACATTTGGACCATCGCACAAGAACATGATATGACCGTAAAGGATATATTGGAGGCCAATGCTCCTATGGAAGAATCCGATATCCTGCAGATCGGTCAGGAATTAAACCTTAACGTACCGGAATTACCCCTAAACGTTATAACAGTGGAAAAGGTGGAGTATACCAAATCCATCCCCTTTGAAACTGAAACCAAAAAATCCGATGATCTGTACACCAATCAAACCAAGGTGTCCCAGGAAGGGGTAGAGGGTGAAAGCCATATAGTTGCAAAAGTTTACAGGCGAAACGGCGTGGAAACGGAAAGGGAAACAATATCCGAGACTGTCAAGAAGGAACCGGTGAAAAAGATCGTTCTTGTAGGGACCAAGAAACCTCCTAAAAAGGTGAGTTCCTCCAGAAGTGGAAGCAGTGGCTCATCCAGAGGCATATCCATGTCATGGCCGACCAAGGGAAGAATAACATCCAGATTTGGCCGCCGCTGGGGCAGAATGCATAAGGGAGTGGATATTGCCAATGACAGGGGAACACCCGTCTATGCCGCAAGGAGCGGCACCGTGTGCTATTCCGGATACAATGGAGGTTATGGAAATCTGGTAAGGATAGATCATGGCAGCGGTATTGAAACATACTATGCCCATCTGAATTCCAGATCCGTTAAGAAAGGGCAGAGTGTGAAAAAAGGTCAACTCATTGGATATATGGGCAATACCGGAAATAGTACAGGTCCCCATCTCCATTTTGAGGTCCGTGTCAATGGTACCCCCAAGAATCCGCTTAACTATCTAAAATGAGGCTTATTATCCCCCGAGAATATTATCGGGGGATATCTGTAACCCTATTGGATCCTATGAAATCATGCCATTAATTGCTTGATGAAGTTTACATAATATGATGCTATAATGGTATGGCGGTACCGCCCTGGTAGAGGAGGTACGACTGGTGAAAAAGGGGACGATTAGATGGGGGTTGGCGCTATGCATAACCCTGTGCATAATTATAGGTGTAGTAATTCGGTTTAACGGACTTGTATTGGCCAGGGTCTACCCCGTGTTCCAAGCTTTCAGGGGGTATAGGATTTTACAGTCTGTGCCCCACTATGAGGAAGAACAATTTGGCAATTTCTCCATACGCCATAATTCTATTAATCCTGATAAACTTCGTGACCTTGAAGATATTATCCATGGATATGGCAACAAGGTCCTGGACCTCTTTGACTACCTTCCTGCCGGTTATATTGACGTAATCTTGTTTGGCGACCAGGAAGAGTTTCATCAAAGCCTGGGTATACCCAGGGATCTGCCGACCATGGGGGCTTATTCGGGTGGCAAGATCGCCATTTTGGATAAGGCAGAGGATGGCTCCGGGGGAAATATGCTGAAAAACAGCTTTGTTCACGAGTTAACCCATCTTGTAGTGGATGATTTGGCCGGCAGTAATTTTCCGGCATGGTTCACGGAAGGCAGCGCCCTGTATATGGAATATATGCTGTTGGACTATGAATGGGGAAGGGAACTTGGCACTGCTGATATCTATTCCATTGAGGAACTGACTGAGGATTTTTACAGATTGGACGAATACCGGGCCTACAGACAAGCCTTTATAGAGGTCAGCGCTATAATCGAAAGGGTTGGCTGGGACGGTTACCTGAATCTACTTCAGGAATTAGGAGAAGGCCGGGACTTTTTTCACAATTCATGAAATTTTATAACTTTTATGATGAAATACTATAGTAAAGATGTTATAATAATAACGTTGTTTATGTGGACGAGACATAATGGCATTGGAGGTGAAGTTCCCTCGGAAGTCTGGGAAGAGAGGGAACCAGGGATTGGAAAAACTACGCATATATGGCGGTAAGCCATTGGTTGGAAGAGTGAAAATAAGCGGTGCCAAAAATGCTGCTGTTGCTATTTTGCCTGCGGCATTATTGGCCAATGATACATGTATTATAGATAATTTGCCTTATATAGATGATGTTACTACCTTAGCCGATATTTTGCATGAATTGGGTGCCAAGGTTGAGCTGGACGCCAAGGGCAGGATAAGCATCAATGGATCAAAGATGACGGAATACAGGGCCCATTATGATATGGTGAGGCGGATGAGAGCATCCTATTACCTCTTAGGTGTATTGTTGGCCAAGTTTGGCAAGGCAGAGGTTTCCTTTCCCGGTGGATGTGCCATAGGAACCAGACCCATAGATCAGCATATCAAGGGGTTTGAAGCCTTGGGGGCCAAGGTGGAATTGGAACATGGTGTTATAAAGGTTTCTGCCGACAGGTTGATAGGTAATGAGATTTACCTTGACGTTGTCAGCGTAGGGGCTACAATAAACATTATGTTGGCCGCTGTAAAGGCGGAGGGAACCACTACCATCGTCAATGCAGCAAAAGAACCTCATGTGGTGGACACGGCGAACTTTTTGAATACCATGGGAGCCAGCATAAAAGGGGCGGGTACCGACACCATTAGGATCAAAGGGGTTAAAGAGCTTTCCGGTTGCAGCTATACCATTATACCGGATCAAATTGAAGCCGGTACCTATATGATTGCCGCCGCTGCCACAGGCGGGGACGTTACTGTGGTGGACGTTATCCCCAAACATATGGAGGCAGTCTCAGCTAAGCTGCTGGAGATGGGGATGGAGGTTATCGAAGGGGACGATGAGATTCGAGTCATAGGAAAGCAAAGACCCCGCAAGGCAAACATCAAAACCCAGCCATATCCCGGATTTCCTACGGATTTACAGCAGCCTATGTCTGTACTTCTCAGCATAGCGGATGGGGTCAGCGTTATCACGGAGAATGTATGGGAAGCCAGGTATAAGCATCTTGATGAGGTTGTACGGATGGGCGGTAATGTAAAGATAGAGGACAGAGTAGCCATCATTGAGGGTGTTGAAAGATTGTCCGGAGCTCCTGTGACAGCTACTGATCTTCGTGCAGGAGCGGCCCTTATAGTGGCGGGATTATCGGCTGAGGGCATTACCGAGATTAGCAATGTAGACCACATTGACAGAGGATATGAGGATATTGAAAGAAAGCTCGTAGACCTGGGTGCAGATATTGAACGCATAGATGAAAACGGCAAAAGCCGCAGACTGAAACTGGTAACTTCAAGGCAAAGGGCTGCGGTGGGAGCTGGTCTATAGGGAATTTGGATTATTCTTGAAATGATTATTATATTTATTCCAGGGTATTAGAATAAAAGGAATATTAAAAGGGGATGACCATTTGTTATCCTCTTTTTTATGGAAATGGTTTTACCAGGGGGGAATTTGAAATGGGATTTAGGTTCTGCTCCCTCTTTAGCGGGAGCAGCGGTAACTCCAGTTATATAGGAACGGACAAGACCCACATTCTGGTGGATGCCGGTCTTACGGGAAAGGCGGTTGAAAAATCCTTAAAGGAAATAGATCAGGACGCTTCTCTTTTGGATGGTATTTTAATTACCCACGAACACGATGACCATATCAGGGGTGCCGGTGTTTTATCCAGGAGGTATGATATACCCATATATGCCAATGAAGAGACTTGGAAGGCCATGGAATCCAAGATAGGAAAGATCCGCAGCAATAATATGAGAATCTTTTATAACGATATGGATTTTTACATAAAGGACGTGAATATTCAGCCCTTTGGTATACCCCATGATGC
Organism: Clostridiales bacterium; assembly: GCA_012518535.1. Classification (GTDB taxonomy): domain Bacteria; phylum Bacillota; class Clostridia; order Caldicoprobacterales; family UBA3941; genus UBA3941. The sequence goes on from JAAYRX010000024.1 coordinate 11,635, forward strand.
TGCGAATCCGGTGGGATTTTGCTTTTTTAATAAGGGTAAAAAGATTAGTATAGCAACGGATTTGGGGCATACTAATTCCAGAATTATAAATACAGTCATGGATTCAGACCTGATTATGCTAGAGGCCAATCATGATGAGGATATGCTTATGGGAGGCTCCTATCCCCAGTATTTAAAGAAGCGTATTTCGGGAAGCAAGGGCCATCTTTCAAACACTGATGCCGGGTCAGCCTTGATTAAGATGATAAGCAATAAACTCACCCATGTCCTACTGGCCCATCTCAGCCTTCAGAACAATATACCTCAGCTGGCATACCAGACGGTTATCGGGATACTGGAAGACAACGGTATAAAAAATGGGAAGGATATAGCGGTGGACATGACTCATAGGGACAGGGTAAGCAATTTTTATCATATCGGTTGATGGGTTACGGGCCTACTGTCACAGCACGGTACTTAAAGTCCGTCTGGCACCTTTCCTTGGATTGGACTCCGGGGATCATGAACCATGACTTCAGGGAGTGAGTATGTCCGACCATGAAAAGGAAACTCTGTTCGGGTTTTAACTTATTTTTAATCCTGATTATCTTGTTTGGCCTGGTGGGGTGCACAGGAGAAGGTCCTAATACCAGGGGGGAGAATCCAATCCGGAACGACAAGTCAGAGCCCGGCACTCAACAGGTCAGGGTTGAAGAACGGGTTTTAACCAGCGGTACGGTAGTGGAGGTGGCGGAGAGTCTTATACCCGCAGTTGTAGGGATCTCCACCATAGAGATTACCCGGGATTCCATGTGGGGGGAGGCCGTTGCTGTCAAGGGTATAGGATCGGGGGTAGTGGTACACCCCTTTGGATATATATTGACCAACGATCACGTGGCAGGTGGTAACCCCAGCAGCATAAGCGTTGTCTTTAGCGACGGGACTGAACTGGAGGGCAGAACCCTATGGACCGATCCCACTTTGGATCTTGCCATGGTCAAGGTTGAGACGGAGAATGATCTGGCTTATGCCCCACTTGGTAGCAGTGAGGATTTAGCTATAGGGGAGACGGCTGTGGCTATAGGTACGCCCTTGGGGCTACAGTTTCAACATACAGTTACCTCCGGCATAATAAGCGGATTAAATAGGACTGTGAAGATACCTACCAATCTGGGAGAAAATTTTATGCAGGATCTGGTCCAGACCGATGCATCCATCAATCCGGGCAATAGCGGAGGGCCTTTGGTAAATATCAGGGGTGAAGTGATAGGGATCAATACCGTTAAGGTTACCAGCGCAGAGGGGATTGGTTTTGCCATACCCATTGATGTGGCCAAGCCAATTATCAGGCACTTTGTGGAGGAGGGGGGATTTGTAACCCCTTATATTGGTGTTGTCGGCTTCGACAGGGAGATGGCATCCTATTATAATAGAAACCGTTATATTGAGGAAGGAATCTACGTGGTGGAACTGGATAAGAAGGGTCCGGCCTACAGTGCCGGGGTGAGGATAGGCGATATTATAACCATGGTAGGGGATCAGAAGGTTAATAAAATGCTGGATCTTAGAAAAACCATTTACTCCTACAGGGTAGGACAAAGCGTAGACATCAGGATTGTCAGGGGTAGCAAGGACTTATCAATAAAGATGACCTTAGTTGAAAAGCCGATATAGGATCACAACTTTTCTTGAATAATCCGCCTTAAGGGTGGATTATTTTTGTTATATCCCTATTTTGGCCTATATTTTGTAGGACCTTCATATTATAATGGGGATAGTGATTTCATTTCATAAGAAGGACTACATGTTGTCTGCTGAAGATACACATATTTTTATAGTTTATTGTCTGGATAAATCCAAGAGGTCTTTTTAATAATGGCTGGAGCGATGGGTTAGCTTGAAACACGTCGGTTTGGAAAGCGGAAAGGGGAAGAGGATGGAGAATACAAGGAAGAGGTCAAATCAGCCCACTGTTTTTGGCGCAAACATGGTCTACCTAAGCGTACTGATTCTAATGATGGGTGTCCAGGTACTACTTGCAAGGTGGCTGCCCCAAGCTACAGGCGGCCCGGACTACTATTGGAAACTATTCCTTATGGAATTGTTACTGATTGGCGGCCCGCCCCTGTTGTACATGCTGCTTTATAGGATGGACATTGTCAGGGTCAATAGGTTTAATGGTATCAAGCCGGCTGAGGTGCTTTTGGTTGTGGGGATGGCCAACTTCGGCTATGGGGTAACGATTATCATAAACCTCATATGGTACTCGGTGGCAAGCCGCTGGGGGACACCCGCCGGGCAACAACTGCCTAGCATAGAAAATGGTACCCAACTATTGGTAGGAATACTGGCTATTGGGATCGTACCGGCGGTGGTCGAGGAGTTCTTATTCAGGGGTCTTATCCTAAGGGGATATGAAAGGTTTGGATCAAGAATAGCCATAGTAATGACCGGGATTTTGTTTGGAATGCTCCATTTACAACTTATGAGCATACCCTCAATTATTCTAGTAGGAATAATTATTAGCTATGTGGTCTATCGTACCAACTCAATTATAGCCGGCATGATATATCATTTTTTACACAACAGCATAGCGGTGGGTTTATTATATATACAAAATGTAATCCTAAGCAGTCAGGATGCCATAGAAGGGATACCCCAGGACCTAAGCCAGCTTCCCAAAGATGCCCTTATAACGGCTTTTGTCGTATGGGGAATTATCGGATTCATATGTCTGATCCTATTCACTGTTTGCCTCATTGCATTTCATATAATTACTCGAAACAAGGGGCAGATTAGGGAGGTGGCACCGGATGAAAAGGGACAGTCCAGATTTCTTTCAATGCTACCTGCCATTGTAGCTATGATTATAGTCATAATAAACCTGGTCTTTGAGGTCTTGTATATGACAGGAGCCATTGGCATCTAGGTGATATATTATGGATATACGTATTATAGCGGTTGGAAAGATAAAGGAAAGGTATCTCCAACAGGGGATCGATGCATATCTTAAGGGTATAGGGCGTTTTTGTTCCCTTGAGCTTGTCCAGGTGGCCGATGAAAGAGCCCCGCAGGGCTTGTCTTTGGCTCAAGAAGAGGCGGTTAAGGCTAAGGAGGGGCAGCAAATCCTTAAGGCTATCAGATCCAATTCCTATACTATAGCATTAGCAATAGAGGGTCATGCCTTGTCTACCCAGGCTTTTTCAGGGAAACTAAAAGACCTGGCTCTCAATAAAAAGAGGTGTATAGACTTCATAATAGGTGGTTCTTTGGGCCTGGATGAGGCTATATTAAAAAGGGCCGATCTATTGTTGTCATTTTCAAGGTTCACCTTCCCCCATCAATTAATGCGGTTACTGTTGCTGGAGCAAATATACAAGGCACTATCCAGGTAGATATGAATGTATAAACATCCGATCTGGGTGCTGTTATTGCCCTTATACCAAAAGGGGACAGCAATTATTCAATAATTATCTTATAATTATTGACATCCATGTGTAATTACATATAATAATATTAATAATGTAGTGTGTGTAAGTAGATTGCAGTAGTACGGTAGAATGTCCATAATTTTATTCATGATTAAATTATGGGTTATGGTTTATCTTATATCATCTATAGTGGATTTTCCTCGGGAGGAGCAGACCTCCTGGGGTTAATTAAATAAAAGGTAGTATGGAGGTATGGAAGTGAAAAAGCAATTCACGGTTTTGGTAGTTTTGGTAGCTATGGTAGTATTTGTAGGACTGTCAGGTTGTACAAACAGTGCAAAGGGTCCCAAGGTAGGGATTATTCAACTGGCGGAGCACGCCGCATTGGATGCAGCCAGCGAAGGGTTCATTGCCGCTTTAAAGGACAATGGATATGTGGATGGTGAGAACATCACCATCGATCTTCAGAATGCCCAGGGCGAACAGGCAAATCTATCCACCATCAGTGATCGTTTTGTCAGCGAAGAGGTTGATCTTATACTGGCTGTGGCAACGCCTGCGGCACAAGCTGTGGCGGGTAAAACGTCCACCATTCCAATCCTGGGGACGGCTATAACCGATTATGTAGAAGCAAGACTGGCCCTGTCCAATGAAGAACCCGGCCTTAACATATCAGGGACCACCGATATGAATCCCATCAAAGAACAGCTGGACCTTCTGGCCAAGCTTGTACCCGAAGCTAAAACAGTTGGGGTAATCTATAATTCCAGTGAAGACAATTCAATTCTCCAGGCCAGGATAGCCAGGGAAAACATCGAAAGTCTGGGACTTAAGTATGAGGAAGTAACTGTTTCCAGTACCAATGATGTTCAGCAGGCGACCCAATCCCTTGTGGAAAAGTGCGATGCCATCTATATACCCACCGATAATACCCTTGCAACGGCAATGCCGGTAGTGCATGGTGTTGTTATGAAATCAAAGACACCTGTGATCTGTGGGGAGGAGAGTATGGTCCATGAAGGTGGTCTGGCAACCATAGGGATCAATTATTATGACCTGGGATATCAGACCGGCTTAATGGCTATTGAGATTCTGGAGAATGAGGCAGACATCTCCAAGATGTCCATTGAATCAGCTACCAAATTTGATTTTGCCATTAATGGGGATGTAGCTGAGGAAATTGGACTGACAATTCCGGATGATTTTACCGAATTTGTGATTAAGGATTAATTTGGGCTACTTCATCATATTGGGTGATAACTGAAATAATAGCAAGACAGGAAGCAGGATTGTATATAGAATGGAGAATATAAATGGTTGAGGTTGTTAAGGGGGCTTTATCCTTAGGGCTTTTGTGGGCAATAATGACCATAGGAGTCTATATAACGTATCGTATTTTGTCTATAGCAGATCTTACCGTAGAGGGGAGCATTACCCTTGGGGCTGCTATAGCTGCCCATGCCATATCAAGTGGGATGAACCCTTATCTGGGTACCCTTATAGCTCTATTTGGGGGTATGGCAGCGGGACTTTGTACAGGTCTGTTGCATACAAAGCTTAAAATTCCCGCCCTTTTATCGGGGATTCTAACCATGATTGCCCTGTATTCCATTAACCTCAGAGTTATGGGGAAAGCGAACATATCGCTGTTGAGAATGGAAAATGTTTACACTGTTTTTGAGAATATGGGACTGGAGCCTACCTGGGCAACAATTACCCTTGGTGCAATGAGCGTCTTGGTTATAGTATGTCTGCTGTATTGGTTTTTTGGAACCGAGCTGGGATGTGCCATAAGAGCTACCGGCAACAACCCCTATATGGTCAGGGCTCAGGGAATAAACACAAACACCATGATTATCATAGGTTTGATAATCAGCAATGGCCTGGTCTCCCTGGGTGGGGCCTTAATTGCTCAAAATCAGAATTTTTCAGATATTGGGATGGGGACCGGCTCCATTGTCATAGGGCTGGCATCGGTCATCATTGGGGAAGTGCTTTTTGGAAAGAGGAATTTTTTCATGAGACTACTATCCCTTGTCTTTGGGGCTATTACCTACCGGATAATAATTGCTTTTGTTCTGAAGCTGGGCATGCACAGCAACGATCTAAAGCTCTTTACCGCAATAACGGTAGCCATTGCCCTGGCCCTGCCTATGATCAAGGATTTTGTAAACCCGCCCAAAATATCTATAGGGGAGGGTGAGCAGGATGCTTAGGATAGATGGAGTGTACAAGGTATTTAACCCGGGTACGGTGAACCAGAAGACAGCTCTAAGAAACGTCAGCCTAACCATGAAAGAGGGAGACTTCATTACCCTTATCGGTGGTAATGGAGCGGGAAAGTCCACCTTGTTAAACTGTATTGCGGGTGTATATGGCGTTGATAAGGGCAGCATAAACATAGCGGAAGTGGATGTAACGAAATTGACCGAGTACAAACGAGCAGCCTTTTTGGGACGGGTGTTTCAGGACCCTATGATGGGGACCGCTTCTGATATGATCCTTGAAGAGAATCTGGCCTTGGCCCTAAGGCGGGGGAAAGCCCGGGGACTTAGATGGGGAATAAGCAACAAGGAAAGGGAAGTCTACAGGGAACTGCTGTCCCATCTGGGTTTGGGCCTCGAACATCGCCTGAATGTCAAGGTAAAGCTTCTGTCCGGTGGACAGCGACAGGCTATAACCCTGCTGATGGCAACCCTTAATAAACCCAAGGTTCTCCTTCTGGACGAACACACAGCGGCCTTGGATCCCAAGACTGCTTCCATCGTTCTTGATTTAACAGAGAGATTGATCCATGAAAATGGGTTGACTACACTAATGGTTACCCACAACATGCGGGATGCCATAAGATATGGTAACCGTTTAATAATGATGCACGATGGCAGGATATTTCTTGATATTCAAGGTGAGGAGAAAAAGAAATTGACGGTGGAAGAACTCTTGGCTCGATTTGGTTCCGCCAGCGGGCAGGAATTCTCCTATGATAGGGCATTGCTGTCATAAGTTGGTTTGGTATATAATGATTCTTGAGTTCAATTTAATATAATTCCAGGGGCGGGCTTAAAAGCCCGCCTTATTATATCTTCAGGTAAGAGTATAATACACAGTATATATTTAGCGGGAGTGTAAAATGGATAAGCATGAGTTTTATGAGAAGGTATATAAAATAGTTGCCACGATCCCCGAAGGTAAGGTTATGACCTACGGCCTTATCGGATTTATACTGGGCTCCAGATACTATGC
>JAAYRX010000234.1 GCA_012518535.1 Clostridiales bacterium
ATTTTAGTATCTATCTTGATACGGGGCTTGGAAAACCCCACCCGCTGTATGAAAACTTACAGGGGTGTTATGGGATCAGTATTTCCGGTAATATCAGGCTTGTTGTTAAACCAGATGTGGAAAGTTTAGATCCCCAGTCGTTAAAAAAATGCGATGTGGTCATTATAGAGGGGGTGATGGATTATCATGGCCAAAAACATGAATGGCTTATCCCGTGAATTTATTATTCACCCGGGAGAAACATTAAAAGAAATCTTGGAAGACAGGCAGATGAGCCAGAAGGAGCTTGCCATACGAACTGACGTAACAGAACCGCATGTCAGCAGTATAGTTAACTGCCAAAAAGCCATCTCTGTTTCCTATGCCAAAAAACTGGAATACGCTTTAGGCATTGATGCTAGCTTTTGGGTTAATCTGCAGGCCAATTACGATAAAGAATTAGCAGATTTTGAGGAAATTAACGGAATTTCCGACCGGGAGCTGGAGATTCTAAAAAGGTTAGACAGCATAGTGAAACACCTAAAAACGATTGGCTTGTTGGAACCGGAGACTCGTGGGCCAATGCTTGTTATTAACCTGAGGAAACTTCTAAATATTAGCAGCCTTATTCGGATACCTGAGGTCTTTCAAACAGGAGCCTATCGTTTAGCCACTGCTACCAATGTTGATCCCTATGTTTTATTTACCTGGCTGAGAATGTGTGACCTGATTGTCGAGGAACAAGAAACTGAGCAAGGGCTGGATATTGACAGATTAAAAGATAAGATTCCTTTGATTAAAGAACTGATGTTTGAAGATGTGGCCGATGTCCAATCCCGATTAAAAACCTATCTAGCTGAGTGCGGTATTAAGTTTTCTATTGTCAAAAACTTTAGGGGTGCCCCTGTCCAAGGTGTGATTAAAAAGAATGATGATGGCACCTTAAACTTGCTTATGACCACAAGGCGGAAATTTGCCGATATATTTTGGTTCACATTTTTCCACGAAATTGGCCACATCATAAATGGTGATATCGAGGATAAGCTAGTTGACTACGATTTTGCTAAAGGTGAAGCAGAGGATAGGGCGGATGAATTTGCCGCAAATACTTTGATTGATCCGGCGGATTATGCGGGGTTTGTAGCAAAAAGGGATTTTACACTACCTTCTATCAAAAGATTTTCAGTTGAACAGAATATCCTCACCTATATTTTAATAGGTAGGTTACAAAGAGATGGACACGTAAGGTATCATCAATACTTAGGGGAAAAGGTTAAATATGTGCTCCCGGAAGGCTAGATAATTTTAGTTGAAATTGGGGGGAGGGGGAAAATGACAAAGGAACAAGAATTAATGCGGTACCTCCACAAAAAGGTGTTTGACCCAATTCTAGATTCACCAAATGCACCGTCCAATATAAAAAGCGGTGTAAACCTTACAATAGCAAGAATGAGCAGATTGAGTGCTGAAAAGATGGTTCAATATTTTTGGTCAGCCCTTGCCACAGATAATGCAATCAAATTTTCTAAAAAAATGAAAGCAGAGGGCCTAACACGTTTTGAGGACGTAATGGAAGAATTCAGAGATAAATTTAATGGTGAATGGCTCAGAACCTAGAATCTAAGGTCCAGGTTCATCGCAACAATACAAACTGGCTTCAGTCAGGAAGACTGAGGTTATAAGATGAGGGCCGCCTTTTTTCCGGCGGCTTTCGTCGTTTCAACCACTCTATTTTTAGGGTGGTTTTTTTATGCCTAGTTTTAAGGAGGTGAAACCCTTTGTATGAAAATACCCATTCTATCTAACTTATTTAACCCCCGGGCCGGGCCGAAAAATAGTCTTTGGCAAAATGCCTATGCTTTTTTCTTTGGCCCCACACCCAATGGCAAAACGGTTAACGAAAGAACGGCTATGGCCACCTCTCCATCAGCTTTGTGGTGCATACCATCAGGCCCTGGCTGGTCAGGCTGGAGCAGGCTTTTAACAAATCACTATTCTCCGGGCGGGAAAAGGGCGAGCTATTTGTCAGCTTCGTGGTGGACGGCCTTTTAAGGGGAGATTATGAATCCCGCATGAAGGGCTACGCCATCGGCATTCAAAACGGCTTCATGTCGCCCAACGATGTAAGAAGCCTGGAAAACCTAAATCCCATCCCGGAAGGAGAAGGGGGCAGCACCTATATGGTCAACGGCAACCTGTTAAAGCTCAAAGATGTGGGCGCTTACATTAAAGAAAGGGGTGAGAAGGATCAAGAAATTCTGGAACTGGGTCAATAACGAAACCGGCAGATCTCTTTATTTAGACGGCTATATCGCCCCGGAAAGCTGGTTTGAAGATGAAGTAAGCCCTAAAGAATTTAAAAAAGAACTGGAAGCGGGAACAGGTGATATCACCGTCTGGATTAATTCTCCGGGGGGTGATTTTTTTGCCGCCTCCCAGATCTACACCACGTTAAGAGAATACCCGGGAGAGGTATTGGTAAAGGTTGACGGTATTGCTGCCAGCGCCGCGGCGGTGATCGCCATGGCCGGGGATCTGGTCCTCATGTCCCCTACGGCCATGCTGATGATCCATAATCCGGCCACCTTTGTTTGGGGTGAGGAGGCCGACATGCAAAAAGGCATGGAGATGCTGGCAGAGGTTAAAGAGGCCATCATTAACGCCTTTGAAAATAAGACGGGGCTGGCAAGAACAAAGATCTCTAAAATGATGGACGCCGAAACCTGGTTTTCCGCCGGACGGCCGGTGAAGGAAAAAACGAGTAAAAGGGGAGGCCATGGATCCCCAGGAATTTATCGACCGGCTCTATCTGGCATTACTGGAGCAAGGCTGGACCCTAAACGAAATTGATTCCATGGATGTTATCTACTATCTACATCTCCTCAAGCGGAAGCAGGGGGATGAAAAGGTTTATATCGATAGCGTGTTATAACAGCCTTGTTCACTTTCCCCTTTCTAGATCCTTCGGCAAATTCTATAGCAGGGCACAGCATAATTATGCTATAATAAGGGCATAATATTGATGAAGGAGTTGATATTGTGCCTGAAATTCGACCGATAAAGGATTTAAGGGATACGACCAAGATTTCAGAACTTTGCCATGCTAAAAAGGAGCCCATCTTTATAACAAAAAACGGCTACGGGGATTTGGTCATCATGAGCATGGACACCTACGAAAGAAAGCTGGCCAAGGCAGATCTTTATGCAAAATTAGCCGAAGCGGAAAGACAGATTGAAAATGGCGAACCCCTTCTTGATGCTGAGGACGTCTTTACCGAATTGAAAAGAAAATATGTCAATAAGTAACTACCGGGTAAAACTAACCCCCAAGGCCCGCGAGGATTTAGATAAAATATACAGCTATATCACTGGGGAATTATACGCCCCTGAAGCTGCAAATAGTTTGTTGGAAAAAATAGAAGCTGGTATTATGAGATTAAGCGATTTCCCATTTGCATGCAGCCCTGTGGAGGATGAATTTTTAAGAGGCAAGGGTTACCGCAAACTAATCATAGATAATTACATTGCTTTTTACATTGTAAATGAAGAAGAAAAACAGGTGGTTGTTATGCGGGTTTTATACGGTAGGCGGAAATATCAAGATATATTGTAGTATTGGCAATTGCCTGGCCGTAATGGTAAGGGGGATTGGTTGATGTCGAGAGGCAAAGGGAAGTCTGTAATACAATTAGGCCATTCCCAAAAGACGGTGATAGCGGGGAGTGTTGAAGTAAACAAAATCGCTCGAGGATTACTGGCTAAATACAGGAAGGCCTTTGAAAAATTATCAAAATAAATAGCGGGGATTAAGCAGAAGCATCTGGTAAACAGGTGCTTTTTTTATGCCCAAGAAGGAGGTGAAACATTATCCAATCGTCTAATTACCCAATCATCGGCGCTTACAAGTGGG
>JAAYRX010000185.1 GCA_012518535.1 Clostridiales bacterium
ATAACCGATCTACTAAAAGTAGCAGGTGCATCAATTGGGCCCAGTATCGTATTTGATGCCAGTCTGTTTAGAGAAGAATATGAATTGGATGATACTATCATTGCTTCATCCCAAGCAACGACAGATAAAGATCAATTATACGGACAGTTAGCGGAGAGCATCATGATCAGCCTTACAAGAGGCGAGTTAACTCCACTTATACAAAGACTAAACGGATTAAACTTAATCCATAGCGCTGTAAATATACAAGATGACTGTAATGCAATTGTTTTAGCTTATAGCAGTATTGGGAATGCAAAATGGGGTATAAATAAATTTATACACAACCTGATAAACATCTCACGGGATTACAATATTAATATAATTGCTATAGAGAAAGATGAAAGTAATTTTATAGATGCGGCCTGGTATAAGAAAAACGGGATTTCAACCATAGATCATGTGGATACGCCCTATGGAAAGATCTCGTTAATTTCTTTACTCTATGGAGACAGAGGAAACTATGGATATTCAGAAGGAACAGACGGCCTTTTACCCAATGAACTGTTCCCTCAAAAACGCGAAGATCAACCTCTTGATAGAGATCCTATAGGTACAGATGATTTGGACCTAATTGATAAAGAAGTTAATCAGAACAACTAGTATGTTACATGGAATAACAAGTTTAGCAAGACAAAAGGCAAAAAGGACAGATATGACAATGTGTATGCTACCCAAAAACGTTGGTGTAATAATACCTGCCTATAATGAATCAGCCAATCTGGCTATTACCTTAAGGACCCTAAAAAAAGTGCCTATTATAAAAGATATTCTTGTTATAGACGATGGCTCATGGGATGATACGGGAGACATAGCTTTAAAGGAAGGGGTAACCCTATTATCTCTTGATAAAAATCAAGGTAAGGGAAATGCGTTGCAGATGGGAGTGAAATATTTATACAACAAAATCATCGTATTCCTGGATGCAGACATTGGAGATAGTGCAAAAGAAGTAACTAAGCTCATATCACCGATATTGCAAGATAAGGCTGAAGTGACGATAGGAAAGATTGCATTTACACCTGGCAAGGGGGGATTTGGGCTGGTTAAGGGACTATCTCAAGTTGGATTTAAGTCCTTGACAGGTAAGGAATGCCATAGCATCCTTTCCGGTCAAAGGGCTTTTAAAAGGGAAATCTTAACCCATGAGCTATTAAGCTACAGAGGTTATGGAATCGAATTTGGTATGACTGTTGACCTTGCCTTAAAAAATGTACGTATTGTGGAGGTACCAATGGATATACGCCATAGGATAACTGGTCGGGACCTAAAGGGATTTAGGCATCGGGGTAAACAATTTTGGGATATTCTAAAGGTGATTTTGCAAAAGAAAATAAAGATGCATTATCTTAAGAGGGTAGATTGATGGACATATTCCTGTATATCAGCACCATACCTATCACCATATTCCTAATGGTATACCTAAAACCCAGGGTCATTTTACTATTATATACTAAGGGGTTAAGGACAAGCAATTATCATGGCAAAGAAGTGGTATATGGGACAGGACTTGCATTCCTGATCCCCTGTATATTATCTGTACTACCCCTTTGGGAGAAAATAGGGAAGGATAACTTCATTGTTTATCTAGTTATGCTATTGTCCATGACCTTAATGGGATATCTGGATGATTCATTAGGGGATAGCACCAGGAAGGGTTTTAAAGACCATATTAGTGGCCTCCTGTCGGGATATCTAACTACAGGGATAATCAAAATTGTATTGGCTCTTATAATAGGGTTCATAATATCAAAGACTTATTATACAAGCTTATTGGACATTGCTTTTCATTCCACATTGTTCTGTCTATGTGTAAACTTCATTAACTTACTTGACTTACGCCCGGGCAGAGCAATCA
>JAAYRX010000186.1 GCA_012518535.1 Clostridiales bacterium
CAACTATTAGATACCCAGGTTACAAAATCTGATGATGTTGGTGTGGTAGAAGAAGATAATGATGGGGTAAATATTGATAAAGCTCATATGGAAGGGGACAGGACAGTACCCCAGGTGGAGGATAAAGAAAAGGATACCATAGATACCAAACCTGATATGCCCGCTTCTGAAAAGGTGGACTACAATGGTGTTTGGGCGGAGGTATTGAAAAGGGTCAGGAAGGATCGTATAGCAATATTCCCCCTGTTAAGAGACACAAAGCTCCAACCCGGCAACAGGAATAAGAATATAGTAAACCTGATTTTCCCGGAAGATCAAGGCTTCTTTGTTGCGGCGATAGAAAAGGAAGAGAACAGCAAATACATTGAAGAGTTGATTGCCCAGATAGCGGGACAGCATTTTAAGTTGAAATGCTATACAAGGGATAACGCTCCCGGGTCTGGTGAAATGAGAGACTCCGAACCCCTTGTCGCTCAAGAGGATGAGGACGAAGGGACCGAATATGATATTGTACAAAAAGCCATAGAAATCTTTGGCGATGAGTACGTAGAGGTGATAGAGGATTAAGCCGGATTGGTAATAGGATTTAGTTATACAAGGCATTAGAGGCGACGATAACTATTTTTGTATCGTGTAAAAATAGATATAAATAGGAGGAGGCTATAATTATGGCAAGAGGTGGATTCCCAGGCATGGGGAACATGAACAATCTGATGAAACAGGCGAAGAAGATGCAGGAACAGATGATGAAGATGCAGGAAGAATTGGAAGAAAAGACCGTAGAAGCATCGGCCGGCGGTGGGGTTGTCACCGTTATAGCAAATGGCAAGAAGGAAATCATTGAGATTACTATAGATCCTGCGGTAGTGGATCCGGATGACATAGAGATGCTCCAGGATTTGATTATGGCTGCAGCCAACGAGGCCCTGAGAAAGGCAGAAGAGATGGTGCAAAGCGAAATGAGCAAGATCACCGGAGGCATGGGAATTCCGGGAATGTTCTAGGAGCAGTTGATATAAGCTTCCGCTGCACCAGCTTGAGTTTTGCAGTCATGTGAAGAAGCATTTAATTGCTCTTTCAGTGGGAAAGGAGGAAGGGCATTTCCCCAATGACTTGAGTCAGGGGTATTTATGCCTGAATTTTTAGGTTTATGAGTTATTATATCGAACCTATTGCCCGCCTTATCAATGAACTGTCAAGATTGCCTGGGATTGGTAACAAGACAGCCCAAAGGCTTGCTTTCCATATAATAAATATGCCGGAAGACCATGTAAAGAGTCTGGCGAAGGCCATTGATGAGGTAAAGGGACAAATAAAATATTGTGGAATATGTGGCAACATTAGCGAAGAGGATACGTGTGCCATATGTAAAAGCCCTGTCAGAGATTCCTCCGTTATATGCGTTGTAGAGGATGCCAGGGATGTTATAGCTATGGAACGAGCACGGGAATTTAAGGGTCTATATCATGTACTAAACGGAACTATCTCCCCCATGGATGGGATAGGGCCTGATGATATTCGGATTAAAGAATTATTGCAAAGGGTTAATGACGATGCTCTAAAAGAAGTGATAATGGCAACAAACCCGAATATAGAGGGCGAAGCCACTGCCGTCTATATATCCAGGCTGTTAAAGCCCATGGGGATCAAGACTACCCGAATCGCCCACGGCCTACCTGTCGGCGGTGATTTGGAGTACGCAGATCAGGTAACCATATCCAAGGCATTACAAGGCCGGAGAGAGATGTGACCTTTTCAAATAAATTGTCAAAAGAAAACAAACTCCCATCAAATTAAATAAAGTTATGTCAAAGAAAATAAAGATTTGTTAGGGGATAGGGATTTAGGGATAAGAAAGGCCCCTATCCCTTTTTTCTTGCTCCTTAATCCTTGAATCTGATCAAACTTTATTTTCTTTTTACTCTTTATTTCTGTAAACATATGTAAAAAAACAGTGAAGAAATTTTAGAAAAAAGGAAAAATAGATTAAAAATAACAGATAATATCAAACTTTGATTTAATGTGGTTTGCAGGTGTTTTATTGATAGAAGTTCATTTGTTTTTTGGGCTATTGGGGTTAGGATAAAAACTTGATACTATACTGGATAATAGTATATATTGGTCATAGGAGGATTAATTACTTTTGTCAGATATTAATGGAATAGTATGGAGCAAGAGGAGAAGAAAACTTGAATAAAAAAACCTGGGCAAGTATATTTGTACTATTATCAGTTGAGCAGATTATAAAAATAATAATTCATAACAATTATTTTGAAACA
>JAAYRX010000001.1 GCA_012518535.1 Clostridiales bacterium
AAGAAATAGGCGGCAAAAAACTGAGCCAATATAACCGCAAGAACCAAATAAAGACTAAATAATATTTTTAGTGTGTTCATAGCGCCACCCCCAGACAGTTTCGCAAACCTTCTCAACTTTTAAAACCGGTATGTTTTATCAATTTAATTTGGTCCTTACACTGTCTGTTAACATATATTATGGACACATCTGATACCATCGCAACATAAATTTTCTATCCCAAAGCATATGGCCAATGATGAGCTCCATATTATATGTCCAGACCTTATTCCGGTGTTTGCATAGGAGTGTACACACCTCCAGCTTTTCTTTTCCATTCGCCATACCATTCCATTGATTGTTGACATTTTCACTTAGATTATAATTAATATAGGCGTAAATGCCAATAGAATATTGGTAAATTTTGTTGTAATACGTCAAATTGTTTAGCGGAGACATCCTGGCAGCATTTTTTTTGATTTATGGAGAGCAGGATTTGATGCTATAATTTCACATAATATATCATACTATTTCCATATATAAACCTTTAAAAAAAAAAGCAACACCTTATGACATCCATGTCACAAGGTGTGTCTCAACCATAAGCTATAGAATTATGAATAGACCATTCTACATCCGCCTGCCATTTCTCCTTATAAACTGGGGCAATTTACCTTAGTGATATTCACATAATTGCATATTTTTTGAGAAGGGTCTGATCTCACAATTTTCTTCACCTGATTTTATTATTTTTCTATAGACCCCAAAAGGATTAGGTCGGGTTAATTGTGGCAAGCGTATGGGATGAAGGGGGATTACTGTCTGACCTATTTTATCTTAAGATCAAAACCCTTTTTACGAACAACATTCAGTATTTCCTGGCGCTTAGGATTGGCTTGATTGAATCTGGCAACCACCTGATTGCTGAAACTATCAACCGATCTGTCTGGATCCCTAAGATCATAGTATGTACGCATTTCCTCATCGTATTCTTTGATTTCATCGAGATAACTTTCAAAAACTCTATAGGTGTTATCAAAAACCCTAATCTTCATTTCCATTCTGGGTTTTAGCTGAGGATTTTGATTGGGATACCCTATACCAAGACCTATAACCGGGAAGGTTAACTCAGGCAGTTTTAGAAGTTCACAAATTTTCTCTGGATCATTTAGGATGCTTCCTAAATAAACTGTTCCCAGACCCATAGATTCTGCAGCCGTTACAAGGTTTTGAACCATGATACATGCATCGGTGAATCCTGCAAAAAAGCGGTCCATATCTTTTGCGTTTTCTGCCAAACAATTCTTTTCTTTTGCTATTTGACTGTTCCTATATTGATCTACAATGAAAATGAGAAGTTCAGTGGCTCGTGCTACATACTCCTGATTGCAAACCTTGGCAATCTTCTTTTTCATTTCCGGATCTGTAATCCGAATAATTGAACAGGCCTGCATACCGGTAGATGATGCTGTATGCCTTGCGACTTCCATTAATTGTTCAAAAACCTCATTAGGTACCTTCTGATCCTTATACTCCCGGATTGTACGATGTGTCAGTTGTTTTTTAATCGTTTCATTCATATCGATCACCATGACCTTCCTCTGCTTTTTTTGACACTGTTAAGTTGAAAATATTTATTACAATCATTATACCCAATACCCGTTATTCCTGGCAACCGGCTGGTTTACCGTCCCCAAATCTGCTACTCTTGATTAAGGATAAATGAAACGGTAAAAAGTCCTTCCGTACAATTTCAATTATCATAGCCTTTTGCCAAGAAAAATATCCGGTTTTCCTATTCCATTTGCATCAGGCATAACCCCGATAATTTTATATCCCATCTTCAAGTAAAAACCGGTTTGATGAGTGTCGGGAGTAAAATCTCTAATTTTCCCCGGTAAATCATCATATAAATCAACATTGGCAAGAGATGTCTCGCCATCGTCTCTTTCATCGTCGGCACCCGCATATATTGTCAAGCCACCCTGCTTTCTTGCTTCATCCTCCAAGGCTGTAACAATTGCCCTGCCAATACCCTGCTTCCTCTTATCACTACGTACAGCCAACGGATGTAACTCAAAGACATTTCCATTGTACACCGGGGCAAGTATACCACCCCAACCGACCACATTACCATCTTCAACAGCAGCCAGCAGGGTATTTTCCGGTATCAGTCGCTCTTCTATTTCTTCTAAAGCCTGTTGAAGGGTTGGCCAACCAATTGGAATACTATCAGTCAATATTTGTGCTGCTTGGATTATCTGGGCTCTGTCTAGTTGAGCCATATTTACAATTTCCATTTAAACCCTCCCATTCTTTTATCTTAATATGCCATATAAGATCCGCTGCATTTTTGCTGGATAATAAATAAGGGGATATCATCCTGCTTCTTCTCCCTCATGATGACATTATAATATATAGAGAAGACATAATTCCATTTTAAATTGCTTGAAAATAGAGTATTATATTATACAAGGAGGTTGATAATATGGTCAAAATAACATTTATGGGCGCTGGCAGTACAGTTTTCGCCAAAAATGTACTTGGTGATTGTTTAACTGTTGAGTCATTAAAAGATAGCGAAATATGTCTTTATGACATTGACGCTGAGCGTCTGAAGGAATCTGAATTAATGCTCCAAGCTATAAATCGAAATATTAACGATGGTCGTGCAACAATCAAAACATATCTGGGAGTAGAACAGCGTAAAGATGCACTAAGATCGGCAGATTTTGTTGTTAACGCCATTCAGGTGGGTGGATACGATCCTTGTACAATTATCGATTTTGAAATCCCCAAAAAGTACGGGCTCCGGCAAACAATTGGCGATACTTTGGGTATCGGCGGTATTATGAGGGCACTTAGAACAATTCCTGTTATGGATGATTTTGCCCGGGATATGGAAGAAGTTTGCCCAAATGCCTATTTCTTGAATTACACAAACCCAATGTCCATCTTAACAGGATATATGCTTAGGTATACCCCTGTTAAAAATGTTGGTTTATGCCATAGTGTACAGTCTTGTTCCAGCTGGCTGCTAAAGGCACTTGGAATGGAAGACAAGCTTGAAGGCCGCAGAGAGCTGATAGCTGGAATTAATCACATGGCATGGCTTCTTGAAATTTACGATAAAAATGGTGTTGATTTATATCCTGAAATCAGAAGAAGAGCAATTGAAAAGAACGAAAAAGAGAAGCACAATGACATGGTAAGATATGAATATATAAATAGGCTTGGCTACTATTGTACAGAATCCAGCGAGCACAATGCCGAATATAACCCTTTCTTCATTAAGAGCAAGTATCCTGAACTGATCGAAAGATTTAATATCCCATTGGATGAATATCCAAGGCGTTGTATTCATCAGATAAAAGATTGGGAAAATCAAAGAGAAGAACTTGTTAAAAACCCAACCTTGACTCATGAGCGTACAGGTGAATATGCTTCTTATATAATAGATGCAATAGTAAATAATAAACCATATAAAATAGGCGTTAATGTTTTAAACACAGGTGGTTTGATAGAAAACCTGCCGCATGAAGCCTGTGTTGAGGTACCGTGCATGGTTGACGGAATGGGTATTAACCCCTGCTATGTAGGCAAATTACCGGTTCAATTGGCTGCAATGAACATGACAAACGTAAATGTACATTTGATTACAATTGAAGCCGCCGTAACACGAAAGAAAGAACATATCTACCATGCTGCCATGTTAGATCCCCATACCGGTTCCGAGTTAACCATTGATGAAATTGTCAATATGGTGGATGATCTGATTGAAGCCCATGGTTCCTGGCTGCCCGAATACAAATAATATGCTAATGATGTAAACAAGGTTTACTGCATCAAACCGCTCACGGAGTTAACCATGAGCGGTTTTTCAATATCACCTATACATTAAATAATGTGCTTTGCCCTCCATCGCGAGCCTGTCACCAATTTGGCGACATGATAAACACAGCCGCTGTGCCTGCCCGTTTCCAGAAATATTTATCGTATATCGAACCAATAAACATTATTTTCTTTAAAGGCCTTAAAATCGGCCTTTTCTGCCAGCTTTCTGGATGCCAGATTTGATTCCATGCAATCCCATTGGGGTATTAATCCTCTTTTCATACATTCATTTACAAATTCTACTGTTAAGCAATATCCCAGTCCTTTATGTCTGAATTCTTCCTCAGTTTCAATGTCTATTGCAAGAAGGTTCTTATACCTTGCAGTTCCGACAATCACCGCAACAATCCGCTTTAAGTATGTAATACAAAATGCCAGGCTTCTATCACTAAAATCATCAATCTTTTCCCAGGATTCTAATATTCTGTTAACTAAAAATTCTTTATTATCATAATCGCCTTTGAATACTTTATTCAAAAAATCATTATTGACTTTTTGGATTGCGAAACCCCCGGGTAGAGAATGACTGGATATAATACGTTCTGTCTTTCTATATGAGAATTCTCTTTCACTTTGTATTGCCTTATCCTCAAAGATTTTTACGATATATGGTTTTAAATCCTCACTCTCTATTGAGAATTCGAAATAACTAATCCCTTCTTGCCTTAGGAAATTAAAGATCTCCTTCTCTATGGCCTTCTTAAGCTCTATATATTCATTATCATTTATTGTACTTCCCAAAAATGCAAGGCTGCCTACAGGATATGAATATACAATTGCAATCCGGGGATTATCTAAATCATCAACCCACAAATTTCCCTTACATTCGCCTACCACTATTCCTGAGAAACTGGGGCAATTATCATTAGTGATATTCTCATAATTAGTCAATTTATGAGA
>JAAYRX010000187.1 GCA_012518535.1 Clostridiales bacterium
ACAGCCTTACCGCGAATTTTTATTGCGGATGTGTTCTCTGTAAACTGAGCTATCATTACCTCTCCCCTGTCAAGCTTTTCCGTATGATGGAATTTAGTATCCCTTCCCCGGGTGAGCCCAATTATATTTACCCCATCTTCCTTAGCAAGAATACAAACATAATCATTGCCTAAATCCTTTAAATCCATTTCGCACAACCTCCTAAATACACAATGCCCGCAACCTTCCCAGATTAGTATATCAGCGTAGTAAAAGTATCCAAAGGCTTACTCCCATTTAAGCTAGCCTTGCACCAGTTTTACGCATCCATTTCCCAGCAGCTTGGAGAGTTCCTCAATCAATCCCCTGTCTTCCTTTACCCATAGATTACGATCGGCCAAGCTCTTTTGTTTAATGGATTCTACATAGAGAATCACCGGGATGTTTCCACTATACTTCTTTAAGATCGGATTCAATTGACGGCTTATATTGACCCTGCTACCAGCCCCTATCTTTAAATACAGCTTTTTGTTCATAGAAGAAGTTAACGGAATGACCCTATCACACAGGATCTTTGGCTCCTCTTCCTCCTTCAAGCTCAGCTTGCCTTGAATTATTACTGTACTATCGTTGTCCAGTAATCTTGCATACCTTTTATATATGGTAGGAAATACAATTACCTCAATGGTCCCATAGAGATCCTCAAGGGTAACAAAGGCCATCATATTATTGCTTCTGGTGGTTTTTCGCTTATGCTCGACGACTATCCCTCCAACTTCCACCACATCCCCATCCTTTAAGGAATCCGGAGAAATGAGGGTTTCTGTATCAAACTCCCCAGCCTGAAGATCCAGGGTACTGGTCAATCTCTCCAAAACATCCTTATACTCCCACAGGGGATGCCCACTTATATATACCCCAACAATCTCCTTTTCCATACTTAACAGAATATCACTGGGAAACTCTTTGATGTCGGGCAGAAGCTCAAAATCCATTGGCTCTTCCCTTTGGATTAGAGCCTGCTCAAAGAGGGAGATCTGCCCGTCCAGGTTTTTCCTTCGATCTTGAAGTACACCATCCAGAACCCTTTCATAGACCGCCATGAGTTGAGATCTGTAAACCCCCAAGGAGTCAAAGGCTCCACATTTTATCAGGCTTTCCAACAGCCTTTTATTAAGCCCGGAACTATCCACTTTCTGGCAAAAATCCAGGATGCTTCTGAATTTTCCCTTTTCATTCCGTGCCTTGACGATCTCCTCAATTGCTGACACGCCCACATTCTTAACCGCAGCCAGACCGAACCTGATTTTATCACCAACCACGGTAAACTTAGCCATACTCTCGTTTACATCAGGGGGTAATACCTCAATTCCTCTTTTCCTGCAGTATTGGATGTATCCTGCCACCTTACTGCTGTTTCCTATCACGCTGGTCATGAGAGCCGCCATGAACTCCACAGGATAATGGTACTTCAACCACCCGGTCTGATAGGCTATCAGGGCGTATGCAGCCGCATGGGATTTGTTAAAGGCATACTTTGCGAACTCCATCATTTCGTCAAAAATCTTACCGGCTTGCTCTACGTCCACACCATTTCTAAGGGCACCTGCCACTATTACGTTACCGTCGTCATCAGTGAGTCCATAGATAAAGTTATGCCTTTCCCTCTCCATGACTTCCATGTCCTTCTTGCCCATGGCCCGTCGGACCAGATCCGATCTGCCCAGGGAATAGCCCCCCAGATCCCTTACTATCTGCATTACCTGTTCCTGATATACCATGCACCCATAGGTGACCTCCAGGATATTCGTCAGGCTTGAATCCGTGTACTCAATGGATTCAGGATGATTCTTGTTGTCTATATACCTGGGTATCTGATCCATGGGACCCGGCCGATACAGGGATATCCCGGCAATGATGTCCTCAAAATTGCTAGGTTTTAGTTCCTTTAAGAAATGTCTCATCCCTGCGCTCTCCAGCTGAAAAACGCCATCGGTATCTGCCTGGCTGAGAATCTCGTAGACCCCGGGATCGTCAAGGGGTATTGTGTTTATATCCACATCAATACCCTTATTAAGCTTTATAAGATGGACTGCATCCCTGATTACGGTCAAGGTACGTAAACCCAAAAAGTCCATCTTTAATAAGCCCAATTGCTCTAGAACCCCCATAGAAAACTGGGTAGTAATAATATCATCATTCTTCTGGAGGGGGACGTGTTCAGTAATGGGATCCTTGGATATAACTACGCCTGCAGCATGGGTGGAGGCATGTCTGGGTAAGCCCTCCAGGCTCCGAGAAGTATCAATCAGGTTTTTTATAATAGGCTCGTTTTCGTATAGTTCCCGAAGCTCTGAGTTTACTTCCAGGGCTCTGTCTATTGTCATACCCAGTTCAAAGGGTATGGCCTTTGCTATTCGATCCACATCCCCATAGGGAAGGTTGAGAGCTCTTCCCACATCACGGATAGCTGCCCTGGCTGCCATGGTCCCAAAGGTAATTATCTGGGCTACCCGATCCTCTCCGTACTTCTCCACAACATAATCTATAACTTCCTGTCTTCTTTCAAAACAGAAATCGATATCTATATCAGGCATGCTAATCCTCTCGGGATTTAAAAATCTCTCGAAGAGGAGATTGTATTTAAGTGGATCGATCTGGGTTATCCCCAGTACATATGCAACCAGACTACCCGCAGCACTGCCCCGTCCAGGCCCTACCATGATCCCCTTATCCCTGGCATACTTAATGAAGTCCCACACTATCAGGAAGTAATCCACATACCCCATCTGTTCTATGGTCTTAATCTCAAACTCAAGGCGTTCAAGAGCTTCATCGGTTACCTCGGGATACTTTTCTTTTAAGCCCTCGGAGCAAAGGTGTCTGAGGTATTGGGAGGGGCTAAAACCATCGGGCACCTTGTATTCGGGCAGATGGATGGTGTCAAAATCGAACTCCACATTGCAGCGTTGGGCTATTCTTGCGGTATTTTCTATAGCTTCTGGGAAGGCTGCGAATAATTCTTCCATCTCTTGGGGGGATTTTAAATAGAATTCTGAAGAGTTAAATCTCATCCTATCCTCGTCATCCACCGTCTTTCCCGTTTGTATGCATATTAGAACGTCATGGGCGGTTGCGTCTTCAGGGTTAACATAGTGGACATCGTTGGTTGCTATCAATGGAATACCCGTGTTATTACTGAGTTCCACTATTAGGGGATTAACCCTGGCCTGTTCCTCCAAGCCGTGATCTTGTAGTTCCAGGTAGAAATTCCCCTTCCCCAGAATCTTTTCCAACCTCAACGCCAGGGCTTGAGCATCTTTTTTCTGTCCGGACAATAGCAACCTGGGAATATCACCGGCCAAGCAAGCGCTAAGACCAATCAGCCCTTCACTGTGTCGGGATAATACCTCGTAGTCTATCCTGGGCTTGTAATAAAAACCGTCAATAAATCCCATGGAGACCAATTTGACCAGGTTGAGGTAGCCCGTCTGGTCCTTTGCCAGGAGTACCAGGTGGGCATAGTTGCTATCGGTTCGAGGCTGCCTGTCGGTCATAGAACGGGGAGCAATATAAACCTCACATCCAATAATCGGTTTTATGCCCCTGGCTTTTGCCTCCTTATAGAAATCCACCACTCCATACATGACCCCATGATCCGTAATTGCCAGACTGTCCATTCCCAGCTCTTTGCATTTATCCAACAAATCCGTGATCCGGCCAGCTCCGTCCAGGAGGCTGTATTCGGTATGGGTATGGAGATGTACAAAACCAGACACTTATTTCACCCCTAAATAGTGATAGAATATTCTGCAAACCCTTTTTATATCCTTGAATCTATTCTATCATTTTTCCTTGTGCGATACAATTAGCCATGTCAGAAAATATACCACCCTGTTATCTTGCATATTTGTACAAAATGATAACCTTCACGAGATATATCCAAACAAAACAAAAAAGCAACATAAAGTTGCTTTCCTACTACATAGTTCATATATTAGTACAAATCTTCACATATCTGAGTTATAGTTATTTCCGGGCACTCTGCCAGGTTTATTTCCCTATATGTATCGTACTTATCCCCATAAGGGTCGTATATTATCCTTATAGTTGGCCTACTGGGATGGTCGCCATGGTTTTTGGATACCAGCCCCTTTTCGCCCGTACTCAATAGAACGCTGCTGCCAACGGGGTATAGGGCAATATTCTTAATAAAGGTGCCTACAAGTTCACCATCAAATAATATATCACCCATATCCGTCAAATACCTTCCCACCTCAAAGGGCTCCATACCCATGCGGTACACCCTGTCAGAAGTCATGGCATCATATACGTCTGCAATAGCTATCACCTTCGCATATTCATGGGTGTTCTCACCGATGAGCCCTCTGGGATATCCGCTACCATTGAATCTTTCATGATGTCCCAATGCAGCGTTGGCCGCAGGTGCCCTGATATCATCACATTCTTTTAATGCTTCAAACCCATAAATGGTATGCTGCTTTACCTGTTCATATTCCTCGTTTGTTAGCTTCCCGGGCTTTTGAAGAATATGCTTCGGTATTTTCATCTTTCCTATATCATGGAGCAAGGCTCCTACTCCCAGATCTCTCAGACGCAGTTCATTATATCCGAGTTCAATTCCTGTAATAATGGACAAAATGCATACATTTGTACAATGTCCAAATGTATAATCGTCAATAGTTCTGATATCCTTAATATTTACCAGAATATCATCGTTTCCTATCAATTCATCAACTATATTGTTAACCGTTTTTGTTATCTCAGATGCCTGGCTTAATCTATTCTGCAGTAGGATATCATTCATTACGTTCTTTACTAAGGCCTGAGTGCAATACCTGGTCTCGTCGGATACGAGATCCTCAATTTCTATCCCTTCAGAAATATCATCCTCTATATATATCTGATAAATTCCTTTTGCTCGGAGCCTATCTATATATCTGGATGTAAGAGTTACGCCTCGTTGGATTAAAACGCTTCCCGTTGCATTGATTACCGACCTGGCCAGTTTCATGCCTGGCTTAGCTTGCTTGATTCCAATCCTGCGCATTGCTTCCTCCGACGATGTGAAATACACCAGGCAGAAAACTCCTATTTTTACAACTGCCTGGTTGATAAGTATGCACATAAATGCCCCGTATGTTCTACTCTGAATATTATACAATGTTCTGCATAATTCATCAATATGACATAGGACCACTTTATATAGGACTTTAGAACTGTTTATACTATTTACAATCAGGTATGTGACTAAAATTTGAATCCACCAGTTCGGTTAGTGAATCTATGGCTTCCTGAGCATCTTCGCCCTGGGCAATAATGGTAATTTCATCATCGGGTGCAACGTTTAGGGTCATTATGCCCATGATGCTCTTGGCGTTGACTTTCTTCGTACCAACCTCTACCCAAATCCTTGAATCGTACTTGCTGGATACCTGGACGAAAAGCGCTGCCGGTCGAGCGTTGAGTCCTGAGTCGTGCATTATCCTTACCCTCGTGCTTATCAACTGGACTTCCCCCTATTCTTCCTTAAGTTCTCCGCCATTTGATCCAACTTTCTTAATCGGTGATTGACCCCCGATTTACCTATGGGAGGATCTAGCATTTGGCCCAATTCTTTCAGGCTGGCATCAGGATTCTTTGTCCTCAGCTCGGCGATTTCCCTAAGGGATGGTGTAAGTTTGGATAAACCATAATGGTCCCTTATGTATTGTATATTCTCTATCTGCCGCACTGCTGCATTAATTGTCTTGCCTAAGTTGGCAGTCTCACAGTTGACAATTCTGTTTATATTATTGCGCATATCCTTATATATCCTGATGTTTTCCAGTTCCAATAAAGCGGCATGGGCGCCGATGATGCTTAAAAAGTTGACAATATGCCCGCCGTCTTTCAAATATACTACAAAATAATTCTTTCTGCCAATAGTTCTGGCACTGAGACCAAATTCATTTATAAGGTTTGCCAGGCTGTTTGCATATGTTTCGCTATGGGTTACGATTTCCAGGTGATAAATTTTTTCCGGATCGCTTAACGAACCCCCGCCCAAAAAAGCGCCTCTAATATAAGCCCTTTTACAACATCTTTTCCTGACAATGTTTTGGTTAATAGTGCGATTAATCCATAGCTCTCCATCATCTTGTTTCTTTATTATACCTGTATCAAGCAAAACTCTCATAGCCTGCCGGTTGTTTGAAAGCACTAAATAGTAGCTGTTGTTTTTTCTCAATCTTCGTTTTCTTCTGACTACGATTTCCGCCTGTATTTTGTAAAGCTTTTTCAGTATTAAAAAAATCCGCCTGGCAACGCCTGGGTTCTCTGTATTTATGCGCAGGGTTACCCCCTGGTTCCCCCTTATATGAATACTACCGCAAATTTGTATTAATGCGGCTAATTCAGCAAGATTACAACAAGGAGGCTGTTCATCCCCTATTTGGCAAATCTCATTCTTCACATCGGATGAAAAGGACATCTGTTTCACTCCTCATAATTCGGCAGGAATAGTGCCGGGCATTCGCCATTAAGCATCTGAAATATCCCTATGCTCAACGGAAACCCTATAACCTTTGTCTTGTAACTTCTCATAAAGGGCATCTCCTATGGCCACGGATCTATGCATACCTCCGGTACAGCCAATTCCTACGACCAATTGGTATTTCCCCTCTCTTATATAGTAAGGGATCAAATACTCCAGCATGTCTATTGTTTTGGCCATAAATTCTCTGGTCTCAGGGAACTTAAAAACATAGTCCCTGACTTCGGGTTTTTGGCCTGTGTGTATTTTAAGTTCGTCCACATAGAAAGGATTAGGCAAGAACCTTACGTCAAAAACCAAGTCAGCATCCAGCAATATACCGTGTTTGAAGCCAAAGGATATGATGGATATCAAAAGACCTTCAGTTTCCTGTTGATCATGGAAAAGTTCAGCCAGGGCTTCCTTCAGTTGTTTTGGATAGAGGTTGCTGGTATCTATTATATGATCCGATATCTCCTTAATACCGTCCAACAGTTCCCGCTCCTTGCTTATTCCTGAGATAATCCTCCCTTCCCTTACCAGAGGATGAGCCCTCCTGCTCTCCTTATACCTCTTTATAAGAACATCATCAGAGGCCTCAAGGAAAAGTATCTCATAGCGATGGCCTGCCTCTTTCATCTCTGAAAGGCAGCCTAAAAGGTCGTCAAAAAATCTTCTTCCCCGTATATCCACCACAATGGCTAACTTGTCTATCTGCCCCTCGGATTCCTGGCATAATTCGACAAATCTCAAGATTAGCTTCGGCGGCAGATTATCAACACAGAAATAGCCCATATCCTCTAAATATCGAATAGCCATAGTTTTACCTGCACCAGACAGACCTGTAAGTATCAAGAATCTCATACTAATACCCTCTTCCTTAGTAAAGTTAAGCAATTTCTGCGTTTATTATTTGCTCCGGCTCCAGCCCTGCTGCCATGGCGATTTCTATACCCCTATGGAAATCACCCACTCTGGAGGGATGATGGGCATCGCTATTTATTACAAAGCTTGCTCCCTCCCTCATTGCTATTTTAACATATTCTGTAGTCATAAATCCATGACTGGCGTTAATCTCCAAGCATACACCCCTCTTTGCTGCATGCCTGGCCAACATTTTGGAGTCAATATCTATTTTGGCTCCGGGATGGGTAATTATCTTTATCGGGTATCTGTTCATAGCATTTATCATAGCCTGGGTGTTCTGTTGCCTCAATTGTCCTTTATCAATGGGCAAGAATAGGGACAAGGCATTTTTTATAAACAGTTCTTTTGCATCGGAAAATGATATAGGCATAACAGCCTTATGAAATCCCATTAAGATTATATCAAACTTGTCGATATAATTCTCTGGTATATCTATGGTACCGTCCAATCCCACTAAGTTGGATTCAATCCCCAAGAGGATATCTATATTGGGATACCTTTGGTTCAAGCTTTCTATCTCTTTCCTCATTTTCTCTATATCTCTATACTTTAACCCAAATCCTATATGTCCAAAACCATGATCTGTAATAGCGATACTTTTCAGGCCCAAATCATGAGCTACCCTTACGTTATCCTCTATGGTGCCCCTGCCGTGACTATACCGGGTATGGGTATGATAATCCGCGATGATCCTATGCTTCATCCTTCTCCTACTATCCTTACCTCGGGGATCATTTCAACCCCGTATTTTTCCGAAATTATTTCCTGGACTTTTGAAATCAGGTCAATGACATTTTGTGCAGTGGCATTTCCCAGATTTATAATAAATCCGGCATGTTGATCCGAGATCTGGGCATCACCAACCCGGAGCCCCTTCAGTCCGGAATCCTGTATTAACTTTCCCGCATAGTAGCCTACCGGGCGCTTGAAAGTGCTTCCAGCGCTAGGATATTCAAGGGGTTGCTTTTCCTTTCTCCTCCTGCTTAAATCAGCTACAAGCTCCAAGGACTCCTGCTTATTTCCGTATTCCAGTTTCATAACTACTTCCAGAACTAAATGCCCGTTGGCTTGAATGGTACTGGTGCGATATCCGAAATTCATGTCCTCCAATTGTAGGGTATGATACTTCCCTTGCCTATCCACCGTAGTTACGGACATTACTATATCCTTCATCTCTCCGCCATAAGCTCCTGCGTTCATGACTACTGCCCCGCCCAAGGTTCCGGGTATACCACAGGCAAACTCTAAGCCTCTTAGGCTGTTCTCTGTGGCAATCTTGGACAGGTCAGTCAAAAGGACCCCGGATTGGGCCTTAATGGTATTCCCCTCCAGATCAATATGGCTATAGTTATCCGATAGCTTGATTACTACTCCCCTGATACCGCCATCTCTTACCAAGAGGTTAGAACCATTGCCCATCACAAACATCGGGGTAGAAAGTTCATTGCAAACCCTTATAGCATGTATGATCTCAGAGTCCTCGGCAGGTGTAGCCAGAATATCTGCAACCCCGCCTATTCTAAAGGATGTATGATTCTTCATCGGTTCATTTACCAACAAGCGTTGCTGTGGTATGTATTCGTTTAATCTCTTATATACTAGATCCATTGGCATGTCTATTTCACTCCCTATAATAGGAATCGATTACACTCCTTATACTCCTTTAAGTTTACATTAAATCCTAGTTTCATTCAATAGGCTACCACAGTAAACACATCTTAATACCTTATGACAAGCTTCCTATATCCTACCTGGGTCGGTCAGGAATTGCCTTATGAATTTTCCTCCTGGGGATCCTCCGGCAAGATCTTCAGCAATTCCTGCCTTTTCCTTACCCAATATTCATCCTTTGGACTGTAGCGGAAGTTTGAAATATACTCTTCCAGTTGTAACATTTCAGGATCGTCTTCGTAGATAAAACCAACATCATTCACTATTGGAAACATGCCAATCCTCCTTAAGTCAGCCTGAGCCTCCCTTGACACTAGAACTTTTAAAAAATTCGTACATTTATTCACCTTCACCTTGTTTTCCTTATCTATGATACCGTAAACTGCAACTTGATCCTGGAATATGCCTTCCTCCAAAGGCAAGGCATATACTCCCATATCAAATCCCTTTCCCTGCGACCTCAAGGTCCTATTCCTGTAAAGTACCCTTGTACTGCCGAGAAAGGTACCAATCCTCCCCTGGCTAAGGAACATCTCAATAGCAGCGGTACTGCCCATGTCCTTTAGCCCTTTGGGTACCAGGTCATGCTTATGCATCCAACTGTACACATACCTGTAACCCACATTTTTTTCTATATTATCGCTCTCGCCATATACCATACTGATAATGGGATTTGAATAGGGGGTACAATAGGTGGCAAAACCATAATAGTGTATCTCCTTTTTCCCTTCCTTCTCTATATAGGGGAACTTTTCCATTATCCTGTCCAGAGCCGAATATTGGATAGTCGGCCCTTCCAGGACAATTTCATGTTCTTCCAGCAGATCCTTATTTGTGTAGAGGGCATACGTGCCCATCATGTAGGGCATTCCCACCATGGAGTTGTTACCATACATAAATTTTTTCGTAAATGGAGTTATCCTGTCCAGATCCTCCTTGTTAAAATATGACTCCAAATCCTGCAGCCTTGAATATGGCACTATCTCTTCATATGGAGACAGGGATATAATGTCCGGTAATATAGTTTCCTCTACGTCGCCCTTGAAATACATTGCTGCCCTTTGTGGGGTCATCCTTCTCAGGTCGATAAATATGCCGGGATTTTCCTTTTCAAACTCCTGGATTCTGGAATTCAGCCAACTGCTGTTAGAGCCCAGCCCGGTTTCGACATAGGGTATATCCCAAAGAGTTATAATGCCGGTCCATTTTGTATCCTGTTTTTCATTTCCATCATTAAAAGGTTCTTGTTTATCAGTTTCCATGAGAAAAGTTCTTGTTCCTATTACCAGGAATATCAGAATAAGCATATAAAGAAAAAGAGTAACCGGTTTTATATAGGCTTTCATAATAAAACCCCCTAAGAGAGATCAAAACCCTTTACTCCATTTATATGGTTTACCCTGAAAACCTATTACACCAACTAGCAGATTGCGGGTCTATGGTCTAGCAATAGAGTTTTCAGGGGTTTATATAGAAGTAGCCAAAACTACCCTGGGTATGTTTTCCAAAATAGTTTTGGCTACATGTTCAGGCCAGGTCTACCCTGGCTATTGATACTTTATTCATCTAATAATATACGAATCCGTTAAAATCCGGTGAATTATAAATTCCCCAACATGGCTGCACCAACAATCCCAGCATCGTTACCCATGGTAGCAAAGACAATCTTTGCGTATGGTGCACTCTTATAGAATATATGCTTCTTGACCTTTTCCAACAGGGCATCCATTAGAAAATCTCCGGCCTTAGCAACACCGCCGCCAATAGCTATGATCTCAGGGTCAAAAGAGTTGATTATTGTAATAATACCCATGGTTAGGTAATATATAAACCTGTCAAATAACTCCATAGCTGTCTCGTCACCCTCTTTTGCAGCATCGATAACGGTTTTGGCTGTTATTTTATCCATGTCACCATCCACCAGCTTATATATGAGGGATTCAGGGTTTTTCCCTGCGGCTTCCTTGCCCTCCCTAATTATAGCTGTGGCAGAAGCATACCTTTCCCAGCAACCCTTATTGCCGCATGTGCAAGGAACACCATCCACCTGTACAACCAGGTGCCCAAGCTCAGCTCCTACCGAATGAGCTCCACTATATGGCTTACCATCTACTACAATACCGGAACCTATACCGGTCCCCAAAGTTATGGTGATTGAGTTTTTCGCACCCTTACATGCCCCGGCAATAACTTCAGCAAGCCCGGCCGTGTTTCCATCATTTTCAATAAATACGGGCAGGTTAACATGCTTTTGCAGTTCTTCTCTGATAGGAACGTTATGCCATCCTAGATTATTAGCAAAAACAATAATTCCATTTTCCTGGTCAGGGAGCCCTGGGGATCCTATCCCTATGGATTTCATATCTTCAACCTTGTAGCCGGATTCCTGGATAACCCTGTTAACAAGGTCCCCCATATCCTTAATAATTTCTTCGAAGGGGCGGCCTACTCCAGTGGGGGTTTCTCCCTTGTGTAATATCCTCCCATTCTCATCCACTACACCGACTGCTATATTTGTACCACCTAAATCTACACCAATATACATTTCATTTCCTCCTTAAACATGATATAAAAGCTGCTAACCAGCAGAAACTTCATGATTAAACCAATATGACCAATAAACCTGCCTCTGACATCTATTCTCCTCTGTTCTGCTGTATCAGGGCATTCAAACGGTTGTCCAATTCCACTGCTGCATTATAGCCCATGCGCTTGAGTCTCCAGTTCCGGGCAGCTACCTCTAATATTATGGCCAGGTTTCTCCCGGGCCGGACAGGGATTACGATCTTGGGAAGCTTAACGCCCAGGATCTCTATATGTTCCTCTGTTAATCCAAGCCGGTCGTATTCCTTGCTATCGTCCCAAAACTCCAAATAGATGACGATATCCAAGGGCTTATTGTTTATAACGGACCCAACACCATACATGGATTTTATATCTATAATCCCGATACCCCTAATCTCCATAAAGTGCCTAATGAGCTCCGGGGATTCTCCTATAAGCCTGCTGTCCGTCACCTTCTTTATCTCTACTGCATCATCAGCCACCAAGCGATGTCCTCTTTTCACCAGCTCCAGTGCCGTTTCGCTCTTACCAATACCGCTTTCGCCCATTATAAACATCCCTGCCCCATATACGTCTACGAGTACACCGTGACGGGTGATTTTGGGGGCCAGGGCTGAACCCAGATAGTTGATAAGTCTTTGTGTTAGAGAACTGGTAGATTGGGATGACCTAAACAAACAACGGCTATATTTCCTGGATAGTTCTAAAATGTATGGTGGTATTTCCATATCCCTTGAAATAATCAGGCATGGAAAATCGTATTGAAAGAACTTGTCCAATTGTTGTAAGCGAAAATCGGGGTCCAAGGTCTCAAGGTAAGTCATTTCTACCTTACCCAGCACCTGTATCCTCTCGGAGGCGAAATAATCGAAGAAACCTGCAAACTGAAGCCCAGGCCTATTTATATCGCTGGTAGTAACTACCAAAGGCCTGCTGTCATGACAGTAAATGACTTCCAGACCCAACTCCTCCACAATGTTATCTATAGGTATGGACGGCAAGGCTATCAACCCCTTTTCAATACAAACTTATCAATAACTTGGGCAACTCCATCTTCGTCATTTGTCCCAGTTACATAATCAGCGTACTCTTTCACTTCCGCAGGAGCGTTACCCATGGCTACACCCAGTCCGGCATATTGAATCATGGAAATGTCGTTGAAGCTATCGCCAATGGCTATTATATCCTCTTTGACAATTCCTTTTGCTACTGCTAGATACTCCAGGGCCTTGCCCTTGGTGGCATCCCTATGGGTGAATTCCAAGTATTCGGGTTTTGATGTGGTGATCTCAATCTCATCACCTAAAATTTTACTAAATTCATCCTTCAATTCTAAAATCCTATGTGGTTCATCCATAATAAGAAGCTTGTTTGGTGCCTCATTTAAAAATTCATCCAAAGGACCCACTTCGATCCCTTGCACCCCTATTTGCTTGTGGTATTGACGGCTGTACGAGGTCTCCTCTTCGATGTAGTATTCATCATCGATATAGATCTGAAGGTAGACACCTTTGGCCTTACATAAGCTGACTATTTCTTTCGAAACGTCCAACCGTAAGGTCTGGTTATACAGTATCTTATTGGAAAATGCGCTTTTTACAAGACCTCCCTGATATGTAATAATTGGAACATCTAAGCCCAGTTGTTTCGCATATACTACCGCAGATCTAAACATCCTGCCTGTTGCAATAGTTACCAATACCCCTTGATCCATAGCCTTTATCAGTGCTTCATGATTGCCTGGACTAATCTTTATATCGGAACCCAACAGGGAATCGTCCAGATCTACCGCTATAAGTTTATACGCCAAAGGTCTCACCTCATAAAGTATTTATATATGGTATTATGTTACCACGCTGTGACAGTCAGACAAATGCCTATAATATCTGTTGACCGCTCTGTAACATCGTAAGAATAACCGTTTTGTAAATTAGAAATTAGTAGTTGCAGTTAGATTCCTCTTTCAATCCGGAATCCTGGCTTAAGCCACGGCTTTCCTGCATTCCATAAGCCAAGTTATCTCAACCAAATCCATGAAGCCATCCGCTTATCAATAGCTCATTACATTCATGTGAAATAATCCACAACACTAACACAAGAGACTAATTCATGTCTATAGTATATATTGTATCTTTTAGCATGTCCATATCTCTTTGAAAAAAAGGCAGGCATTACAATTCTGCCTGCTATCTATCTGAATGATCCATCCCGAAGTACTCAATAATGCTGAGGGCAGCCTTGCGGTTCATACCCGCAACCTTGCTTAATTCTTCCAGGTTGGATTCCCTTATGGCCCTGATGGATCCAAAATGCTTTAATAGGGCTCTTCGCCTACTGGGTCCTATATGGGGGACATCTTCCAAAACGGACCTAATACTGTTCTTGCTATGCAGGCTTCGATGATAGGTGAGAGCAAATCTGTGAGCCTCATCCCTTATCCTCTGCAAGAGCTGAAGCCCAAGGCTGTTTTTTTGCATTACAAGGGGTTCTTCCTTCTCTTCCGTGTATATTTCATCGAACTTCTCTGCCAGACTTATAACGGGTATATAGTCAATTCCCAGTTCCCTTAAGGTGGAAGCAGCAACATTTAACTGCCCCCTACCTCCATCAATCAATAGAAGGTCCGGGAATCTTGAGAACTTTCCTTCGTCCGGATCCTTGTCCTGGGCTTCCAATTCCCTCTTCTCTTCCAAGCCCCTCTTAAACCTTCTCATAATTACCTGGGACATACTGCTATAGTCGTCCGGTCCCATAATACCCCTTATCCTGAACCTCCTGTAGTCTTGCTTTTTCGGTTTGCCCTTTTCAAAAACAACCATAGATGCCACAGAATTGGCCCCTTGAATATTGGATATATCGAAGGCCTCGATTCTGGTAGGCACATAAGGGAGGTCCAGATACTCTGTCAGCTCTTCCGATGCACCTATGGTCCTTTCCTCCTCACGCAAGGTCTTTTGCTTCAGGTTTTCCAAGGCCTCCATCGAATTCTTTAAGGCCATATCCACCAGCTTCTTCTTGTCACCCCTTTGGGGAACCTTAACATATACCCGGTTTCCTCTCCTGGATGTTAGCCACCGCTCGATGACCATCGCCTCATCAATTTCATGCTGTAAGAGGATTTCCTTGGGAATAAAAGAGGCCGTCAGATAGAATTGCTTTATGAAAGAGCCCAATATTTCCTTTATATCGTTGTCGTTTTCGGTATCCAGTACAAACTGTTCGCTCCCCGTCAGTTTGCCTTTCCTTATAAAAAACATCTGGACAATGCTTTCCAGTTCACCCAGCGCAATAGCGATAATGTCCTGATCCAACATATCAACGGATACTATCTTCTGTGTTTCCATAACCTTTTCAATTGAAAGGATTTTGTCCCTTATGGAGGCAGCCTTTTCAAAGTTCAAATCTGCGGCTGCTTCATTCATCTTATCCCTCAATCCTTTGATAATATCCTCATATTTGCCGTCCAGGAATTTACATACATCATTTATTACTTCTCCATACTCTTCCTTGGGAACATTCCCCAAGCAAGGCCCCTGGCACTGGTTGATATAGTAATAAAGGCATGGCCTATCCCCTTTTTTTATGTTGTTGAGGTTCTTTTTACATGTCCTTATGGGGAAGAGTTTTCTAATGACCTCTATGGTATCCCTGACTACTTTGGTACTGCTGTAGGGTCCGTAATAGAGGTTCTTGTCCTTGGCTACCTTTCGTGTCAACATAATTCTCGGATAATCCTCTTCCGTTGTTACCACGATATAGGGGTAACTCTTATCATCCTTCAGTAGAACATTGTACTTAGGTCTGTGTTCTTTTATTAGATTACATTCCAGGATCAGGGCTTCCAGTTCCGAATCGGTAATTATATATTCAAAGTCCCTAATATTTGCAACCATGGCTCTCACCTTAGGCGGGTGATTCTTCGATGATTGAAAATATTGGCGGACACGATTTCTTAGAGATACAGCCTTGCCTACATAGATTATATTATCTATTTCATCCTTCATCAGATATACGCCAGGACTATCAGGCAGGTTTTTTAATTTTTCTTCCAATATCATTTATAATCCCACCTCTTCTGTATAGTCTTTTCTATGATAAACGGTCTGGGAACCTCCTGTATTCAATAGCCCAGATCGACTGCCTTTTTGAGTATTCTTCCGGCCAGCGGTGCTGCTGCCTTTCCCCCCGTCTGACCGGGAGACATATCCTCTAAAACCAGAGCAATGGATACATTGGACTTATCATCGGAAACAAATCCTATAAACCAGGCGTTATTTCTTGTTCCGGAATCCTCATCCATAATCTCGGCTGTCCCGGTTTTTCCTGCTACCTGTTTTCCCTTGATACCAGCGGCCTTTCCAGTGCCATGCGTAACGACATCCTTCATCATATCATGTATGATTTGTGATGTTTCCTCGCTCATGGTCTTTCGATAAACCCTGGGTTCAATTTCTTTCTGTGCCTTGTCATTTCTTCCGACCACTTGATAGACTATTTTCGGTTCCATCATTATCCCCCGGTTGGCCACCGCAGAAGCAACCATGGCCATATGGAGCGGGGTTACCTGCACTTCCCCCTGACCGATGGAGCTAAGGGCCAGCCTCTCATTAGAGATGCCTGGCTTAAGGGGTAATCGGCTGGCAACCAGCTTTAAATCGGGGAAAATAAAATCCTGGTTAAATCCAAAGGCTTCTCCGGTCTTTAGAAGTTTCGCCCTTCCCACTTCCACGCCTAAGCGGGCAAAATCTCCGTTACAGGATAAGGTCATTGCCTGAACCAGATCAACCTGGCCATGGGCTTCTCCCCCATAGCAGGAAATGTTTTGAGTGCCAATCTCTATTGTTCCACGACAATCAAAGGTTTCCTCAAGTACATTTTCCAGATTCTCCAAGGCAGACGCCGCAACTATAATTTTAAATATTGAGCCGGGGGCATAAAGACCCTCGGTCGCCCTGCTTACCAGAGCATCGCCGGCAATATCCTCACCTAACTTATTGGGATTAAAGGTTGGGTGACTGACCATGGCCAATATCTCTCCCGTCCGGAAGTCCATAACCACAACGCTACCCTTATGCTTTCCAAGAATATCATCTGCATACTGCTGTAGATCTGCATCGATGGTCAGATATAAAGTGTTGCCTACCTCCCGGGTCATAAATATCTTCTGGTATATTCTCTCATAGAAGGGATTGTTGTACCCTAAGAGATAGCGGATCTGTAATGCTTCTACTCCGGACCTGCCAAACTGAGGATCATTGTAACCTACCACATGGGCTAAACTCTTTGCTCTTTGCTTGCCCTCTGAATAGCTTCTATAATAAAACACCTGTTTTTCATTGGTGTCGGGATTTCTGCGGTTCTCCTTGGCGGTAGTGGCCAGGGTCTGTCCCTTACGGTCCTTTATGTCACCAGGAATCACCTTAGGCTCCCAGGCATCCAAACGCACCCTTGGGTTGTAAGAATTTGCAAACCACCTGTCTCCGTAGAAGAAAAGTACATAACAATAATAGGCAGCCAGCAAGACAAAGGCTCCTAATAGGACAACCAGCCCCTTCTTTAGGTTCTGCCTTAATCTATCCATTCCTCATAATCTCCTTCCCCATCGGTTTCATGGGTTTGGTCAACCATGTCCTCGTCAAGGCTGGGTACGGTAATTGCTACCCCTTCCAAAACCCCTATTAGGGCCAGTGAAGATACCATGGAACTACCTCCAAAACTTACAAAGGGCATGGTTACTCCGGTCAAGGGTATCATCTTGATGACCCCACCTATGATGGTAAAAGCCTGCATGCTTAGGGCCACCGTTGCACCAAATGCCAAAAGCGACCAATAGGATTCCTGGCTCCTCATGGCAATAGTTACACCTCTCAGAACTATGATAGCATATAGTCCAATAATGCAAAGCCCGGTAATTATCCCAAACTCTTCGCACAGGGTCGCGAAGATGAAGTCGGTTTTAAAGGCGGGAACAACTTGCGGTGAGCCCAGGCCCAGGCCCGTCCCTATAAGGCCTCCGCTGCTAATGGCTATTAGTGAATGAGCTATCTGATAGCCCTTGTTCTCTATATCCCTCCAGGGATTCTTCCACGCTTCTATCCGAATCCGCACATGGCTAAAGAGACGATAACTAATTACACTTCCCAAGGCAGCGGCTCCCAGGGCTAAAGTCGTAATTATCCAATCGGAAGAAGCCATATAGTAAACAAACAGGAACACATAGAAGTATAGCAGGGCTGCACCCAAATCCTTCTGGAGTACGACCAGTATAACGGAAATCGCGGCAAATATAAAGGCAGGCAGATGTTCTCGGAAGCCGCCGTCGTGTTTGAACCAGGATGCGAAGACAAAAACCAGAATGATCTTCACAAACTCCGACGGTTGGAAGCTTAAGCCCATTATAGACACCCAATTCCTGGCACCATAGACTTCCTTACCTAATACAATGGGCAATAATAGCAATATACAGCCAACCATCATAATTGTATAGCCCAATTTCCTCCCCACCCGGATCCTTTTTGTGAAGAAAATAAAAAACAACATGCCAAGATTCCCGTAAGCAAAGTGCTTGATCTGGTTCACACCCAATTCGGGGCTAAACCTATAGAGCATTATAAAACCAAAAATCGCCAATAGATCAACTACAATCAGTAGGAGTCTATCGGAATACGGAAAGATCAATCGGAAAAGATTATACTGCAATATTAATGAGATGCCCACTACCAACCCCAAGATGGCAGTATATATGTCATATACCCCCGAGCCCTTATAAGCGAGCAGTGCAAAGGCGGAGATGAGAAAAACCACCATAAAAAATATTATATGCCCAAATGGACCCTCATTCCGATAGTTTTGCCCCTTCTTTGTTCCCATGGTTTCCAGAATAATTCGAGCGACCACGAAAATGATCAGTCCTATGAACCAATACCGCATGGTTAAGGCTAATATTTCATAATTTTTATCAGGCATAATACCACTACCCTTCCCCAGGTTGGTCCCTTTTATATCAATTCTAACCCAATATTTGCTCAAATAAACAAAGGCGATGCTGCGCATCGCCCAATGTGATCTACTGACAAAAAAGATACCGTTCTTACGTGGATAATAGCCCATTCTCCGCCTTTTCGTACCCAGACAGCCACTGGCTCCATTATTCCGCCACAGTCGGATTCCCGGTCCCCGGGCTCGATGTCTACGTGCAGACTCGAAAGGCAGTTAGGACAGTGATTACGATGGGTACTCCCGGCTCCTGCGGGAACGACCTGACGTCCGCAGACCTTACAGGTAAACACATCGCCACAGGCATGGGTTGTAAAATAATCTTTTTCATATTGTCTGCGCTTATTTTCTCGATTCATGAAATACATCCTCCAAAAAGTTAGTTGTCTTCCTTTTGGGAGGAATGCG
Source organism: Clostridiales bacterium (assembly GCA_012518535.1). Lineage (GTDB taxonomy): Bacteria > Bacillota > Clostridia > Caldicoprobacterales > UBA3941 > UBA3941. The sequence continues at coordinate 19,082 of JAAYRX010000187.1, forward strand.
GAGTTTATCTGCTGGAAACCTCCCGGTTTACAACAATCTCCTTCTTTTTTATCTTATTCAAAAAGAATTCTCCTTTCCTGTAGCGTATTTTTGTACCAGTGATTTCACTTCATCACTGATACGCTGCCCCATGCAACATAGATTCACGGAACAGTTGTAATTATAGTATATAATAGTATGTAAAAAGCCTATTGTAAAGATAATTTTTCAATCGGCTTATATGTTCGGGATGACAGGATTCTGAACCATCAGGTTCGAATCCCGTCATCCCGAACCAGCGAAAAATACAAGGCACATGCCGCTAGGCGTGTACCTTGTATTTTTGTAATCCGCTAACAAAAAAAATGCAGAGTTTTTGCATAAATTGTACCCCAAATCAAAGTCGTTTTATACTTTCTTCCGTGTCAAGAAAATTCCAACGATTAGCCCTATAATCATAATCGGTGCTAATCTAACAAACAACCATTCAAATGCGTGAAAAGCGACTCCGGAAACGGCGGTTTCAGGGTCACCATAATCCCAACCTAAGTAAGGACTATTTATTACTATTAGAATTACAGATATTGCTATTATAACCATACACAATGTAATAAGTAGCCAATGAAGAGTCTTTCTTCTCGTGATTTTCCTTTGTGCAAGTTGCAAATTTATAATTTCCAGTTTCTCGGAAATCATTTTTAAGTCATCAACTTCCGACTCAATAACAGTTTCCCCAAGCAAAGTGTTTACGGGGGTTTCAAGTGCTTCCGATATAGAGATTAACATATCCGAATCCGGAACTGACAATCCTTTCTCCCATTTAGAGATTGTTTGCCGCACCACATTTACTTTTATAGCCAACTCTTCCTGTGAAAGTCCTTTTGATTTTCTAATGGCTTTAATGTTTTCATTTAGCATTAGGGATAACCTCTTTCTTTCAATTGTTACCACTATAGTATGAGGAATTGCCCATTGCTACAAGCAACGCTTATTAACATCCCGGATTTATTATCCAGTATAAGAAATATTTCAATTTATCGAATTGATTATACCATATAATCGTATTTTTAGCCCTTGTAAAAAATAGTGTCGATAGTTTAGATACTAATGGGATTCTGAATCATCTTAGGTTCGAACCACTGGCCCGAACCAGCGAAAAATACAAAACACACACCTGGCAGTGTGTGTTTTGTATTTTTGGTACGTCTGAAGGGATTTGAACCCTTGGCCTTTGGAGTCGGAGTCCAACGCTCTATCCACTGAGCTACAGACGCTTATGCATGATTCATTATATCATTATTTTAAACTGAATGCCAGCTCTAATTCTTCTCCCGCTTCTTACCAGATTCCATAAAATTTCTTCCAAATTCCGAGTTTGAATGTTATAATCAGACTTAATATATAACATACTTGGAATTAGAGAGGAGTGTATTCCTTGGTTTTAAAGGTTATGATGGTGGACAGCAGCTATAAAGCCCGCAGGGATATAGATAATAAGGTAAAATGGGTGGAAAATGATTTTGAATTGGTCGGCGAGGCCAATAACGGTGAGGAAGGGTTGAGTCTCCTCCCCCACGTATCCCCCCATGTAATACTTACTGAAATCAGGTTGCCTAAAATGGATGGCATAACCTTCATTGAAACAGCAAAGAAGAGATGGCCCAATATAAAGTATGTGATTGTCAGTAATTATGATAATTTCGATTATCTAAAGCAGGCTATGAAGGTCGGAGCTTACGACTATATTCTTAAGCCTGTGAAGCCAAACGAAATAAATCAGGTATTGCTCAGGGCAAAAGAAGAGATAGAAACTGGAGTAAAAAAATTCTTTTAGCTTATTCCAATATGACCCTTAGATTCCTGGGTTCTATATCCACTATCTCTAAACCAGGAGGTAGTTTATCGACCAATATTGGGTAGGTCCTTCCACCCCTGGAGGATTCATTAAGATCTACATATAGTTTCAGGACATCAGGATCGAAGGCATTAACCAGGCTTTGGGGACCTCTTATGGTTATGAATTTATCCCCTCCATCCTCTTCAACGTTGGCTTCCAACCCTTCAGCTATATTTCGCAATTCTATATCCCCAATCGAGACCTGCCTGTCAATAATCTTTTCTATCCTTACCAGGATCTGGACTGTAGAATTCTGCCCGGGACTTAGCCTGATACCCTCCTGCTGTTGCAGTCGTACTTCTCTTACGACGTTATTGGTGGCACCTTGAATGTCCAGTATCTCAGTGGGTATGGAATCAAGGGCCTCCAGGACCTCCGGGTCACCATTGACGATAATCTCTTTGGGCTTTATTTCTTCACCCGTCACAACATAGCCGTCAGCCGGTTCGCCAGTAATTACCGCATCCACGGTAACAGTCTTGTTTGGATAGACAGTAATCACACAATATTCAGGATTTATGGTTATAAATTCCAGGTCCAGGGGCTCATCCTTATCGCTAAATAAGTGAACAGCAGACGAACGCTCCAGTTTTTTGTCCTTGTTTCCCAATGTAACGGATACCTGGGCATATGCTGCAGTAGCAACCAGGGTTTCAGGACCCCTGATCTCTATGGACCCGGGCTCAATTTCATAATATCGTTTGCCAAGGGCCAGGCTGTCTTCATCTCCAATTTCAGGTTGTACAGGTACTGATTTGGACACTATTCTTTCCACGTTGAGCTTTATATCGGGGGCTGACTTTATCTCAATATTGCTGGTACTCGGAAGGCCCTGTATTTCAACGCTGACACTCTGTTCTCCTGTCTTGTTGATATCCGATAGGTTTAGGATGGCAATAATCTTGCTTCTATCCAAATATTTTACCATGCTGTCCTTGGCCCGAATATCGAAGCTGTAGCTTTCCGGGAGCTCTGAGGATATCATCAATCCGTTCTCCGTAAGCTTCTGTTGGTTCTCAATCTTTATAGGTATATCCCTAAAGCTCATATCCCGAACAGGATCCTTGTTGCTCGGGGTCATGCCCCAGAGGATAAGGGCAATTACTACGGAAATAATCTTTAAGGTTATGTTCCTTTCAAAAAAGCTAGCCATTTCTGGACCTCCTTTTAATAAAGCTAAAAGGCCCAATATCGTCATCCTTAACATATATTGAAGACAGGACATTTTTCAGGCCGTCTATATCCAAATATCTGGTAAGTCTACCTCCGCTGGCCATGGAAATAACACCGGTTTCTTCAGAAACTATTATAGCCAGGGCATCGGAGCTCTCTGATATTCCAAGGGCTGCCCGGTG
>JAAYRX010000188.1 GCA_012518535.1 Clostridiales bacterium
TACGGGAGGATGAGGCCGAGCCCAGGGCCATGCTGCCTGCCACCATCCCCTGGAAGCTGATCCAGGGAATTGCCCTCATCCAGCTCTATTTGGAAGAACGCTGGGTAGAGCCGCCAAACCTCAACCGGCTGCCCTATAGCCTCCTGTACCATCAAACCATGAGCACTCTGGCTTCCTCTGGTGAGATGAGTCCTAAAATGCTGGCATCCAGGGTCCTGTCCCTCAGCTATTTCCACCGGATTGACCAGGATGATTACAGAACCCTTCTAAGGCACTTAATCTCCATAGACCATATTCAAAGGACGGAAAGAGGCGGGCTGATTGTGGGTCTTACCGGGGAAAGGATAACCAACTCCTATAAGTTCTATGCCGTCTTCAAGGAAAGTGAAGAATATACCGTACGCACCAAATCCCAGGAGCTGGGCACCATTGTAATGCCACCCCCGGTAGGTGAGAAGATAGCCATTGCCGGCCATGTATGGGTAGTGGAAGAGGTGGACTATAAACGCCGTTTGGTCTATTGTGAGCAGGTGAAGGGCAATGTCCCTGCCTATTTTGGCTTATGCCCGGGTGACATCCATACAAAGGTACTGGAAAAGATGAGGGAGGTATTGAAAGCGGATACCGTCTACCCCTACCTAATGAGAAATGCTGTTGCCCGCCTGACCGAAGCTCGCCATACAGCCTTTAAGTCCAGCCTTACAGAGCGGCCCCTGATCAACCTGGGCGGAGATATGTGGTGTCTCTTTCCCTGGCTTGGCACCTACGCCTTTCTGGCCCTGGAACGCTTTCTAAAACTGATATGTGCAAAGGAGCTGGGCATAACTGCCCTGGATTCCTCCCGACCCTACTTTATTCAGTTTAAGATGAAGGCCGGTGAGGAAGAGTTTTTCAGGACCCTAAAGGAATTAGAAAAGCTTCCCCTGGATCCAATGGACCTTGTTTATCGGGGGGAAGTACCCGTCTTTGAGAAATATGACGAGTTTCTACCGGAGGAACTGGTCAAAAAGGGCTTTGCCTACGGTATTCTGGGTATTGAGGAGATGAAAATGCGAATTCGCAGCTGGCAGCTGCCCTAATCCCGCTCCCTTGGAACGTAGGTAAGATACTTAAAGCTAAGGTCCTTATAATAATGCCGTTCACTTTCCTCCACCAGCTCCCAATCCTCCATAGTGTCCAGGTTGGGAAAATACCGGTCGGCAAGGAACTCCTTTTCAAACCTTGTGACATACACCTTTGAACAATAGGGCAAAAGCAAGGTGTATATGGCCTCTCCCCCTATGACAAAGATATCATCCGGGGGGTATTTTTCCAGTTCTCTAAACAGCTCCTCTGTAGAGCGGCATAGTACGAGTCCGTCGTCACTATACTGAGCAGTTTTGCTAAGGACGATATTGATCCTATCCTTAAGGGGCTTTTCCCCCGGCAGGGATTCAAGTGTTTTCCTGCCCATGACCACCACCTTGCCTGTGGTCATGTCCCTGAAGCGCTTCATATCCTCGGGGACCCGCATAAGAAGCTCTCCCCTATATCCTATTCCCCAATTTAAGTCTGCCGATAGAATCGTCTGCATAACTATTTCACCTTCCCACATCTATTCCTATAATAGCAACACTAAATCATAACTGCCCAGGCAGTGTTATCCCTTACTTGCCCTGTACGCAAAAGTCATCACATTCGTCTTAAAAATACCCTGCCAAGTACCGCTCTTATATGGCCACGGGAATATTCCTTATCTGTGGTCCCCTCTGGTAGTTCTCCAAGGTGAAATCGTCTACGGTAAAGTCATAGAAATCCTTTATATCCGGATTGATGTTTAGTTTTGGAGCCGGATAGGGTTCACGGCTTATCAGTTCCTTTACCAGGGATATGTGCCTGTCGTAGATATGGGCATCTGCGATAACATGGACCAATTCACCCACCTCGAGATCGCTAACCTGGGCAAACATATGCATCAGTATGGCATATTGACATACATTCCAGTTGTTTGCCACCAATACATCCTGGGACCGCTGGTTCAGTATTCCGTTAAGCCTTTTACCGGTTACATTGAAGGTCATGCTGTAGGCACAGGGATAGAGGTTCATGGCATGAAGATCCTCATGGACATAGATATTTGTCATGATCCGCCGGCTATATGGATTATGCTTTAGATCATAGAGTACCCTGTCCACCTGATCAAATTCGCCCTCGGCATACTTGTGCTTAACCCCCATCTGATATCCATAGGCCTTGCCAATAGATCCGGATTCGTCAGCCCAACTGTCCCAGATGCGGCTGTTTAAATCCTCCACATTGTTGGATTTTTTCTGCCATATCCACAATAACTCATCTATTGCGGCCCTTAGGTTGGTACCCCTTAGGGTCAGGATAGGGAACTCCTCCGAAAGATCATATCTGTTTACCACCCCAAACTTCTTTATGGTATGGGCAGGGGTCCCATCCTCCCAGACAGCCCTGACATCCTGCCCCTCAGATGAAAAACCTCCATCTATAATCTCCCTACACATATTTATAAAAATGGTATCCGCCTTGCTCATGTATACCCCATCAACCTTTCTTAATAATTGATTTGATTTTATTATACATCCCCCGGGAGGAAATATCTATAAATAAGGGTTACTTTAGTACTATACCCCCTTAAATTACCCGATAGGTCGTAAATTCACTTGCAATTATACCCACTTGCAAATATAATTAAAAGAAACAAGTATAATAATACAAGTGTACCAAACTTCCTACCAGACAACATCATTGTATAGACCTATCATGAATGATTTTAAAATGCGATAATATCGATATGTTGTAATAATATAATTGCTTCGATATCCAATAAACCCTGCAGCTTATTAAATATATATACATCCTTGAAATAAAAATATTGTTTCTTAGATGCGTTAAATGTATCAAGGTTTCCTGGAGGACCGTTGGACTGCTTATCCGCTAAGTCTTTATAAGCCTTTTATATTTTACAGCCAGCTTGGCTGTGAATATCAAAATACATAATGGAGGGGTAAAGATGAAGAGCACTTCTCAAAAGATCCTTGGTGTATGGAACACCAAAACAGTCGTAGCTGTTGCCATCGGTGCGGCCTTATTTGGTGTCCTGATGAACTACGGCGGCATTCCTGTGTTTACCAATACTAAATTAACAACGGCTATGATCATACCTGTTATCGTTGGAGCGATGTTTGGAGCTCTCCCGGCGGCTATAGCTTGTGCTGTGGGTAACCTTATAGCGGATCTCATTGGAGGTTGGGGCTACTGGTTTGACTGGTCCATAGGTAATGGGGTATTGGGCTTCATTGTGGGACTCCTACCCCTATATGGCGCCAATATCGATGAAGGTATCTTTAAACCTGTCCATGCGATCATCTATGCCGTTGCCTGTGTCATAGGTAACGCTTTGGCCTTTGGTGTGATAACTCCAATAATGACCACCCTGTTCTACGGTGGGGAATTGGAAGTAACCTTCCTTCAGGCGATGGCAGCCGGCCTATCCAACACCTTGGTATTGGTTGTTATAGGCATCCCCATTCTCATCATTTTAGCAAGACGGAATGCCAGGAGCACAGACTTAAAACTAGAAGAAAAGGAAGAACAGAATATTTAAGATGAAAAAACCCATTGTAGAATTCATTGATTTCGGATTTCAATACAGATCGCAATCATCCCCTACGCTATATAATATCAATTTAACTATTTATCAAGGGGAAAAGGTTTTAATATTGGGTCCCAGCGGAAGCGGAAAGTCTACTTTGGCTAACTGCATCAACGGGTTAAATCCCTTTTCGTACGAAGGTAAAATAACCGGCTCATGCAAAATTGCTGGCAGAGAAACCAAAACTGCCAGCATTTTCGCATTGAGTAAAACCGTCGGTACCGTTCTACAGGATTCCGATGCCCAATTTGTTGCCTTAAGCGTCGGCGAGGATATAGCCTTTGCCCTGGAAAACCAAAGCGTGCCCAGGGATGAAATGATACCCAAGGTGCAAAGGGCAAGCGAAATAGTTGGGATGGAGGATTTCCTTCATCATCTTCCTTATGAGCTATCGGGGGGCCAAAAGCAAAAGGTAGCCCTGGCAGGGGTACTCCATGATGATGTGGACCTTTTGCTCTTTGATGAGCCCTTAGCCTCCCTTGATCCCCAGGCGGGGATGCAGGCCATTGAGCTGATCCATAAAATCCACCTTGAGCAGAAAAAGACCGTTATCATTATAGAACACCGCCTTGAGGACGTACTCCATCGGCCTGTGGATAGAATTATCCTTATGAACGAGGGTAGAATCGTATTTGATGGTAGCCCGGACAAACTGCTTACCTCGAATTTGCTGCCCAAATACGGCATTAGAGAACCCTTGTATATCATGGCCATGAAATACGCCGGATGTACCTTTACCGGCCAGGAGGTACTGTCCGACATTCATAGTATGGACCTGTCCCCCTTTGAAGACAAATTAAAAGCGCATTTTAGATCCCCGGTTAAAAGATCCCCTATTCCTGTCAGGGATGAAATCCTAAGGGTAGAGGATGTTTCATTTTCATATGGGGACGGCGATGTACTAAAGGACGTTTCCTTTTCCATCAACAGGGGTGAAAAGGTGGCCTTTGTAGGAAAAAATGGTGCCGGAAAGAGTACCATGGCCAAGCTCCTATGCGGAATTATCAGGCCCGATAAAGGGGAGATCCATGTTGAGGCCGAGAATTATCTACAGTACAGCATAAAGGAGATTGGGGAGAAAATCGGATATGTCATGCAAAACCCCAATCAAATGCTTGTTAAGGATATTATTCTGGATGAGGTGGAGCTTGCCCTGTTATTAAGGGACAAGAGCAGGGAAGAGATAGATGTTGCTGTAGAAAGGGCCCTTGATATGTGCAATCTCTATGGAATGAGAAATTGGCCTATCCATGCGGTTAGCTATGGTCAGAGAAAGCGAGTCACCATTGCCTCGATACTGGTGTTACAGCCCGATATAATCATACTGGACGAACCTACAGCCGGCCAGGATTATTATCACTACACGGAGATCATGAACTTCCTGGACGATTTAAACAGGGAATATGGGATAACGATTGTTTTCATAACCCATGATATGCACCTAGCCATAGAGTATACGGATCGGGCCTTGGTGTTTTCCGACGGAGAGCTTATAGCCGACGACTCGGTCTTTAAGGTTCTGTCGAACGATGAGGTAATAACCGAGGCCAATCTTAAGCAAACTTCCCTTTACACCCTGGCAAAACGGTTGGATCTGGAGCCGGAAGACTATATTGAACATTTTATTGCCTATGAAAGGATGAAAAAGGATAATGAAAAGCCCACTTCTTAATCTGATCCCAGGCGATACCTATATTCATAAGCTGACGGGAAAAACCAAGGTTCGGACCTTCGTTATCCTTTTAATCTACATCATCATGTCCTTTGATCTCCGACTTCTACTGCCCCTTTTCATAGCCGGAATCATTGGTCTCGTCTCCCTAAGGCCTGAATGGAAAACCCTGAGGTATTTCTTTATAGTTGTAGCTGCGGTCAATCTTCTGAACATCGTTTTATTCTGGCTGGTAAACCCGGATATAGGGACATTTTGGTGTGGGGGCAGCCGTACCGTCCTGATCAGCTTCACCAAAAAGCTCTTTATCTCCCTTGAAACCCTATGGTATCTATCCATACGGTTTTTTAAGATGATTACCTCATTTCTGATATCCATGGTCTTCATCCTTTCCATAACACCGTCGGAGTTGGCAGCAGGGCTGTATTCCATAAAGGTACCCTACAAGATATGCACGATTTTTTCCATAGCCTTCAGGTATATACCCGATATAGGAAGGGATTATGAAAACATTAAAATCTCTATGCAAGCGAGAGGAGTTGAACTGGACCCAAAGAAGGTACCCCTGATAGATCGAATAAAACAGAACGTGCTTATATTGGTTCCACTTATAATTACGTCCTTTGATCGCGTTGGTAATATCTCCAATGCCATGGATCTAAGGGGTTACGGCAGGGGAAAGACCAGAACCTACTATAGCGAACATGAAGAAGGCAGGGCAGATAAAATCTTTAAAGTCTTTTATATGGGCTTACTGGTCTTCAGTGCGATCTGGATTGTATCCCGGATTATATCCCCGCCGCCTTCCAAGATGTGGTACCCCTTTTCATGAGATATGAATTTAAAGATTATCAAAGGGATTTAATAAGGGATGTTTCAGAGCTTATAAGGATACCCACGGTTTTTGACAGGGCTACGGTGACAAAAGGTATGCCTTACGGAAAGAAGGTTTATGAAGGCTACGTCTGGTTAAAAGCCAAGGCCCAAAATGACGGATTCGAAGTCAAGGAGTACGATGGCCATGCACTGGCTGTACGA
>JAAYRX010000002.1 GCA_012518535.1 Clostridiales bacterium
ACTATTGATTTTCCTGCAATATCCTTACCCAGACCAAAGGATATCTTCGAAGGATGATTCTGGAATGAACTGGATTCTAGAACTTCACGCAAACGGACTACAGAAATGTCCTTATTGGGTACCTCGACACCTATGGCCGCTTTTCCAGGAATAGGCGCTTCAATTCTTACACCAGGGCTAGCCAGGTTAAGTGCAATATCGTCGGATAAGTTTACTATCCTACTCACCTTAATCCCAGGGGCAGGTTGTAATTCATACCTGGTTATGGCAGGTCCTTTGCTAACCTGAAGCACTTTGGCTGATATCCCAAAACTCATCAAAGTATCCTCTAAAAGCTTAGCATTATTCCTAACCTTAGCCCCGCTTAACTTGGATTCTTTGACAGCCGCGGGCTCTTCCAACAAGGTAATGGGAGGAAAGGAATAATCAGTCACTTTCGCCTCTGTTATCTGTGGATCTATATCTGTTGTATCCTTACTATTTTTGCCTGTGGTTAAGGCTTTTGGCTTCTTCCGTCTGATGCTTGTTCCTTCTTCATCCTCTTTATCATATTCAATGATCTGGATTTCATCGTCTGTACTTGTCTGTTCCTGCATTTGACTTTGCTTAATATTAAAAGAATCCTTTAAGTGATGAGGATCAATATGATCATTTATTTCAGGCTCGAGTTCTATAACTTCTCCTATAAAAGGTTTTTCCATATTAACCTTTTCGATAAAGTCACGTTTTTTGTCGTTAAGAGATTTATTTTTTTCCCTTATCTTTCCATACACATCGATACCTAACTGTTTTAATGAAAGGTTCGTTAACAGCAAAAGGTCAATTATTATTAAAACTATTAGCAAAAGGGAACCACCCAATATTCCAAACCATTTAGTGATATAATAAACCAATGGGGAAACCAGAGCCCCTGCACCCTGATTATCTATTCCAAGGTTATATGAGTCGACAACGAAGGTAAATAGATCGGTCCTATTAAAATTATTTATGTAAAAAAGATGAATCAATTGGAAGGTCAGAAGGATCGAGAGAATAGTCAGTCCCAGTTTAGCCTTGTTTACAGTTTTATGATAAGTCATTATAGTAAGAATGCCTGTTAGGATAATAACAGGGGGCATAATATAAGCAATAATTCCAAAAAGTCCCCTTAAAATCTTACCAAAAAAAAGCCCCACTATTCCCGCTGAAGAAGTATATAGGCTTAATAAGGAGAAAATTCCCAAACCAATTATTACAATGCCAATTACCTCGTATATCCTATTATCCTTTCCTCTCTTTTTCTTTGTTTTAGCCACCTTTCTGGCCATGGTACCACCTCAGTATTTCTTGTTAATGTTTGTTCTCATAGGATAAGAAAATATTATGTCTTGTTATTTATCGGATAAACACCAGGGTGTATAAGAGTATAAATATCCCAGCTCCCCAACAATAATAAGAGAAATAATATAACTTCTTTCTGTTAATTAGGTCTACTAAAAACTTAATAGCAAAGTAACCGGTTACTGCAGCTACAATAAACCCCGTGACCATAGGCAGGCTATCGGTAAACCTTACTCCTGATTTCATGATCTTTATGCCCTCCAAAACAGCTGCTCCCATAATAGCCGGAATTGAGAGCAAGAAAGAAAATTTGGTTGCAAGTTCTACTGTAAAGCCCCTGATCATCCCTGCAAAAATAGTAGTACCTGAACGAGATATACCAGGAGTGATAGCCATTCCCTGAAGCAACCCTATGGCTACGGCATCTCTGGGAGTAATATCTCCAGGTTGTTTGTGGCCCTTTACCATTCTATTGGATATCCATAACAGAGTACCAGTAATAAGAAGGGCAAAACCGATTATGTAGGTGGAAGAAAACATCTTCTCAAACAGGTCGTTAAACAGAAAGCCAAGAATAGCAGTAGGAATGGTAGCAACTATTAGCATTTGTGCCATAACCCTGTGGCCTTTATCGTAAGGCGCACTCCTGGCTTTCTTTAAGCCTATCAGTTCTCCCATCCACAGAAATATCTCATTGACCATAAGACGTATATCCTGCCAATAAAAAACAAAGACCGCTACCAGAGTCCCCAAATGTAAGGCTACATCAAAAGTCAGGTTAGTGGCGCCCACCTCTTCGATCCCTAAAATTTGTTGAAATGCTACCAAATGTCCGGAACTGCTTACAGGAAGAAATTCTGTCAGTCCCTGAACTAATCCTAAAAAAATTGCCTGTAATATATCCAAATTCTAGCCCCCTTAAATGAATGAATAATACCAACTCATTTTATTACATGACTATCACCCAAACAGCAAATTATACTATCCATATACAATATCTTAGATTTATCCAAACTACTACGGCACTGTCCATTCTGTATGGAACTTAAATAAAAACTCCCTATGGGCATGAATATAATACCATAAGTGCAACCCTTGAATGGCTTGTTTTCACCAATTCAATAAATGCATCAAATAAAACCCCAACGATTTTATTAGCTTGATTGCAATCATTATATCATCTTTACCCAGACCTTACCACCGATTTTGTATAAAAAAGGTACCTGCTGTTTTTACCTTTTATTTGGAATAGTATAGTTAGCCTTTATCCTGGCTCCGGGTTGTAATTCCGGTCGTAAATAGTCTTGTAAATTCGTTGTATAAATTCTCTGTATCTCGAAGATGTTTTCTTCCACCAATCTTACTTCTGCTTTTATCCCATTCAATTCGATTATCTGCAACTGCTCTTGAGGAGGAAGTTGATATATAGAAAATATATCCTCAATAGGTATGATAGAATGAATCGTCATACACTCCCCTTCTCCTTTCTACAATTTATTAATTCCTTTAGCTTTGTTACAGCATCCTCCAACCCCCCTATCTCATCTATCAGGCCATTTTCAACTGCCTCCTCTCCTATAAGGACAGTACCCACATCATTGGCAAGTTCACCGGTTCGGAGCATCAGTTCTTTGAACCTATCTTTTGTTACATTACAGTGCCTTATAACAAAATTCACGACCCTTTCTTGCATTTTATTGAAATAATCATATGTTTGTGGAACACCTATTATAACACCAGTCATTCGTATTGGGTGTATCGTCATGGTAGCTGTGGATGCTATAAAGGAATAATTAGTACATACCGACAGCGGAACACCAATACTATGTCCGCCCCCTAATACCAATGAAACGGAGGGTTTGGACATGGTGCTGATTAGCTCCGCTATGGCCAAGCCTGCTTCAACATCTCCTCCTACTGTATTTAATATTAGTAGTATACCCTCTATTACTTTACTTTCCTCTATAGCAACCAGTTGAGGAATTACATGCTCATATTTTGTAGTTTTATTCTGGGGCGGAAGGATCATATGTCCTTCTATTTGACCTATGATTGTAAGGCAGTGTATATTGGACGGGGGTTCCGGTATGGCTGCTGTACCAAATTCTTTAATGTTTTCTCCCGCTATATCAAACCCTTGAGGTTTTTCGTCAGCCTTATTACGATCATTTTTTGATAAAAGCATAATATCTTCCCCTATCTACAGTAAACTAATTTCTCTCCAAAAACATTAATCCCATATTCTAAACTGGCACTTTTAGTTAAAGGCAAAAGTTTATATTATTCTTTATAGTATCCTTATTACAAAAAAAAAGTCCCTTAAGGACTCGTTTCTCTATTATATAGTTGGAATTCTTCATGGAGGGCAATTACAGCCTTGGCAGTATCCTCGCCTCTAACCAAACATGAAATAGTGGTATGCGAATCCGCAGTCTGCAGTATCTGAATATTGTTTTTTGTCAGCGCGCCTACGATCGTAGACATTACACCCGGCACCCCTCTCATCTTACTACCTACGGCAGATATTTTACTACAGTTCTCTATCATGGAATATTCGCATCCATTCTCTTCTATTATATTCTTGGCATCCTGCTTTTTTTCATCATCAATTGTAAAAATCATTTTGTCGGGGAATATATTAATGATATCAATACTAATACTGTTGCCAGCCAATTGGGTCAATAAATGATTATTGATTATGGGATCATCCTCATAGATGGTAATCTGTACCCTGTCAGTTATATGTGCTATCCCAGTAATGACTTGCTTGGGTAATTTTTTATCCATACCAAAGGACCTTTCCTGTCCCAATGATATTAAGGTTCCGGGAGTGCATTTGTAGGTACTCTTAATAAATACAGGCATATTGCCCCTTATAGCATATTCAATGGCACGCGGATGGATAACCTTAGCACCCTTACTAGCCAATTCAAGTATATCTGAATAGCTGATTTGCGATAAAACGCTGGCATTCGGAACAATTTTAGGATCAGCGGTCATTATGCCATCTACATCTGAATAGATCTCCACAGAAATAGCTCCAATCGCCTCACCCAAAGCAACTGCCGTAATATCACTACCTCCCCTTCCCAAGGTAGTTATATCACCCTGTTCCGTTATTCCCTGAAAACCGGCCACCACGGGTATTCTCCCACTTTCAATGGATTTTAAGATTCTGGCAGGCCTTATCTCTAAAATATCAGCTTGGGAAAAGTTTTGGTCTGTTTTAATTCCAGCCTGTCCTCCTGTAAATGCTCTTGCCTCATAACCCCTGCTTTTTAGGGTATTAGTAAATATAACCGCAGAGATAATCTCACCGCAAGACATAAGCAAATCCATTTCTCTTGGATGTATGTCCTTGCTAATCTCCAGATTCATATTAATCAGTGTATCTGTAGCATAGGGATCACCTTTTCTACCTATTGCAGAAACCACAACCACCGGTTGAAAACCGCCCCTTTTGGCGTTAATTACTTTCTGTACTGCTCCCTCAAGCATTTCGGGGCTGGATAAGGATGTACCACCAAATTTTTGAACAACTATTTTCATAGTATTCCTCCAATCTATAATAAACTACGAATCATAGCTGGTTACCACCTATAAAGCAAATTCGGCTTCGTTAAGGATGAAGGCATTAGTCTCCAGGTTTAATCAATACTGTTATAAGTTGGTTAATTGGTACCTTTTTATAACTAATTCCCAGAAAACACGGTCGGATGAGGTCAGTAGCAAAGCTGATTTCGGGCTAGACTCAGATGTTTTCTGGGATAATAAACTATAACATTAATATAATATAGCCAAATAAAATAAAAATCAATAAAGTATAATCGATAATAGTTTCATTAATCAATGGACTACATGACTAAACAAGCAGAGGCTGTATCTGTTTGCCTTCCATAGCCAACTCTATTGATGGTATAAGTCTCTCAAACCTGGCAACCAGAGATTTGGCTTTCTGTACTGGATCATCTTGACCAAATGGTACAAAGTAGACATTTTTCATATTTAAAAGTTTTCCAAGGTTCTTAGCGTTTACGCCCAAACCATCATTGGTAGATATGGCAATGACTATTGGCCTTTGGTTTCTTAAGTGTGCCTTGCATGCCATGGTAACTGAACCATCAGTGATTCCATTAGCTAATTTACTCATGGTATTGCCAGTACAAGGTGCAACAACTACTACATCCATTGTCTTCATAGGCCCTATAGGCTCAGCCTCTTTAACACTACTGATTATTTTCTTACCTGTAATAACCTCTATCAGGGTTCTAAACTCCTTAGCGGGATAGAATCTAGTATCCCAATGGTAAGCTGCGTCTGACAAAATAGGAGTTACATCTGCTCCATGGTCCACTAATTTCCTAATTTCTGGTATGACTAAATCAAATGTACAAAAAGATCCGCATATGCAAAAACCAACTCTTAATCCCCTTAAATCCACATTAACACCTCCATACAAATCTATGTCATCCTCTCTTGGAGGCTATCCATCATTACTTTAACAATTATTTCAGCGGCAGTTTTTGGCGCTACTTTACCTGGCAGGCCTAAATCCAAACTGGCTTCAAGTTTCAGTTCCCTTGCCGCTACAAAATCGACACCACCCGGATATGATGACAAATCAATAATGACTGCTCCTTTATCGACCTTTAGCAGCTTTTCCCTATTCAATATTAAATGGGGTATGGTATTAAAAATAATATTTTGTGAGGGCAGGATATCATCCAAGTCTTTAAGGTGGACTGCTGTATATCCGTTTTCTACAATCCATGCCAGATCATCCCTTCTACGTGCTGCTACAGTTACCCTGGCTCCGATGCCTTTTAGCATTCTGGATAAGGATTTGCCTATTCTTCCATAGCCTAGAACTAAGGCTTTTGATCCATGGATGGTATATTCTGTCATATCCATTGCCCTCCATATCGCCCCCTCCGCCGTAGGTATCGAGTTTAACACAGCAAAGGCTTCATCATTGGTCAAGTCCAAATAGTCAATTTCTTTTTCCATTGCCAGATCCATGAACACTTTGTCCGGTTTACCAAGAACTACAAGGGGTTTATATTTTTCGGCGTATTCCATTATTGCCTTTAGAGGAACCTTCCGGTTAGATTCCTTCATGTTTATATTACCTTCCTCATCTTTGTAGGGTATCGGCAGTAATAAAACCTGGCAATTGAACATCCTCTCCTCTATCTCACTAGCTAGATTAACTCTACTATCGAGCAAATTATCAAAACCAAAAGCATTGACCTTATGTCCCATATTCAGAAGTAAATGTATGGATTCAATCTGACGCCTATCACCACCAATGACCGTGATGGTTAATTCATTTTTCATATAGATTCCCCCGACAATTGATTCTTAAATAACGAATCTGCTAATTAATCATTCTCTATAATAGTAAATTGCCTGTGATATATTATTGTTGTAGTAGTATTAAATAGAAGCAGTGAAAGCATATTTAGTATCATAATATGAGATAAAAGTGTGTTAAGTGCACAAAA
>JAAYRX010000189.1 GCA_012518535.1 Clostridiales bacterium
ATACTTAATCGCCCATAGGGTTAAGGCATCCTCGCCATAGCCGATTATTTCCATCATTGCCTCCATAGATCTGTTATGAATGGGCAACTAATTTGGATTGCCCGGATTTTTCTTTGTTCGTGACGTTCTTATTGTACGGATTTTTTCGCTATTTTAGTTGGTTACAAACGAATCGTCTCCATCACATACGAACTTTCCCCTGAAATATATGACAAACGAAGCGTCCCCTTGACATCTCGTCCCCGTGACATCTTTGATACCGTCTTCTTGAAACAGAATGTGACAAGCGAAACGTCCCCTTGTCACTAATCAGAAGCCTACTCTGGGGATCTCCTCGGGTTTTTGATCATAGTTTTTGCGTATGCCAGCAGCTACTTCATACAGGATTTTATTGGTTTCAATAATCTTATCCACGAACTCCTTATAGGGTTTGTTACAAATATCCACACACCCTATCTGGAAATTCTCTCCGTCGAACCTTCCCAGTGCTGCCTGATCATTTAAGGTAAAGTGATGGGCACCTACGAAATATTTGCTGGTAGCGCCGGTTTCCATATAGTATCGGTAGGCCTTCCCCCGTTCCTCCTGGCTAGTAACCCCACATATGCCCGTTGCCGGCAGTCCCCTATCCAAGGCTCCGTGGTGAAATTCGCCTATCATCACCGGTAGTCCGGTAATTCTTCCGATATTCTCCACATCATCATAGGGCGTGGTTTTATAGCAGTTGATGGAGAAAACATCGAAATTATCGTAGCCTGCCAACAGGCTTTCATTGGTTATATAGGCGTACCGCATGCCCAGATTCATATGATTGGAATCTACCTTCCTGCAGGCCAGGCTGGGGATCTCCACATATGCCCGAATCATTTTCTTTGAGAATTCGTCCAGATCCCGGAAGGCATTGTCTGAAAGCTTTGAAGCCTCGCGGATTCCTTTCCTTAGTTCCTCAAAACCTGATAGGTCGAGCTTCCATGCCCGATTAAATTCTTTAATATCCCCGTTATAACGCTTTGAAAGAAAATCGATAAGTGTATCCTTTGATTCTAAATCTTCCCTGTTTTCCATGAGCTCTTCCGCTATATTAAGGTCATGGATAAAAGCCCATTGGGGTTCGTTTCTGAGAAAGTACCCGATCATATAGGGGTCTTTATCGAATTGTTCAAGCTGTTGGGCAAATTTATTGGAATTCTCCCGATATTCACTGCTGAATACGTCCGGGAAATCCCTGAAAACCCTTTTGGTGGTATCCGGAAAGTCCTGTAACGGCCAGACATATGGCATTTTTGCATATTTTATGAACTCCAGGGAGGACCAGTTTCCAATGGTATTAAAACCCCATTCTATAAGCCTGCGTCTGGTTATCTTTGCCCACTTATCCCACCAGTTCTCGCCAAAAACCCTGATCAGATTTGCGATGGCAAAATCAAAATATTCCAAATCTCCGTCCTTGGTTAGGGCTTCCCTGTATTTGTCATCTCCATCAGGGAGCCACGTATGGAGCTTCCTGATTCCGTCGATTCTTCCTGCTACTTCGGGTCTCACACAGTCCAATCCTATGCTCTGAAATACATAACCATCGGGATCAACCAGCCACCATCGTTCCCCATCCCATTGGGTCCTGAAGTAACCGGTAGCCTCGAATTTCTTATCCTTCCATCCCCCATAATTGCTCCAATTGTTGAAAAAGGAGATATCGTCAGGCTTAACAGCTTCCTCCAAGTTTTCCTTAAGCTCATCCAGGTCTTTGGTTTTACCCGGCCATTCACGGTTAATAAACTGCCCCATCTCATCCACCAGTTTCACGTCAGGTAAAGGATAATCGGGTTCAACGTCTGATAGATAGAAATCAAAGATCTCTACCTTTTGGGGCTTAAAGCTCTTCATAGTACCCAAAGCAAACCGGTCTATTTCGTCTATGGACACCTTATTTCCAAAGACTACGGTCTTAAGCTTACCGGGGGTCCTGTCTAAGAACATCTTCTGGGAGTTTAATGCTTCAAGGGGGAAGGATAACCTGGTTTTGAGTTCAGGTAGCAGCCCCAGGGTCACAGTAAAATCGGCTTCATCCGTGTTATTGTCCTTTTCCCAAAATGACAAGGTAACACCCACAACCCAGTTCTCATGGTTGATTGCATCAATAACAATATACTTATTGCCTTTCCAATCAATCCCGCCCAGGGTGCCCGGCTTGCCAGAGGTTTGGAGCCTGCCCCCTTCTTTGCCGCATGTAATAATAGTACTGTCCCGGCCATCAAGAACCTGACAATTTATAGGCGTAAACTCCTTAATATTAAAGCTATTTATCATCTATATTGTTCCTCCCTGAAATAGTTGGTGACGAGGGAAAACTCCCCTATGTCATTCTTTCTATCATTGATACCGCCTTCTTGACGCAGAATGTGACAGTCGAAACGTCCCCTTGTCACAAAGAGAATGTGACAGTCGAAACGTCCCCTTGTCAGAAATGGAGCATGATACCTTGGTCGACCAATAAATTCTGTAAAGCAGCAATATCAATATCGGCAACGGACTGGTTATTTGTGCAGGCCAGGTGGGCAGCGCTACCCGCTACTTGACCCGTGAGGGCAGCCACAGGAATAACACGAGTTACCTCCCAACCATCGCCGCTGGCGCTGACTATCCTGCCTGCAGCCAACATATTTGGGAATTCCTTATTATACAGGCAGCCGTAGGGGATTTCATAATGGACATGCCTTTTGCGGAAATCTCCTATGGCACCTATGGAATCCTCATGGTGTTTTTCTTCATCATTAATGGTTAATTCATATTCCCCTTGAATATGGCGGGTAGTCCGATATTGGGCCATACCGGGAATAGTAATAATATCCCGATCCTTTGGTGGTTCATCCTTAATTCTATCGAACAAGATCTGCTGACCCATCCGTACAAATTTAGTTACATCCTCATTGTTTGTTCCGGCGAATTTATGTAACCCTTCAGGATGCCCAACCCCATACAGATTGGAACCACATGCCATCCACCTTCGTATGCTAAGTGCATCCTTGGTCTCCGTGTATTTTTGTACATCCTTTGAGCCGAATCCATGGGCAACGTAACTTAGGAAGTTTTCACCCTGAACACAAGGGACTCCCCCACGGTACAGGATATCTGCATCTCCTGTTGCATCGATAAAGACATCCACCTTGAAGAATTCCCTGCCGCTTTTGCTCTCCACTATCAGTCCCGTGCATCTGTTTTGTTCCATGATGGGATATGAGGCAATCATATCCAACCTCACATCTATACCCTCCTTGCTCATAAGATCATTAAGGGCAAGAGCGAAAATAGTAGGAGAATAATGAGTGGCATATCTTCGTGATTTGGAGTCCCCTTTCTTGTCTGTCTTCCAATGAGCAGGCAAGTCATCGGGACCGTATTGAATTGACAATAGCAGGAGTTCTTCGGAGATGCCTTTTATAATGTGCCTTCCATCCCCGTCGCAAAGGGGTTCGTACCAACTTATCAGGCCCAAGGTGGCAAGCCCACCAAGCATAACGCTCTTCTCAATCAAGAGGACCTTACTGCCCAACCTTCTCGCCGCAAGGGCTGCAGCAACTCCCGCGATACCGCCCCCTGCAATAATTATGTCGTATTCCCCTTTATAGGTTACTTCTCTGGTTTCAATAAACTTCTCCATTATTCTTTCCACCTTTGATCTTTGATTGTAGATATTTATTATTTTAGATAGTTATAATTCCGGATAGTAATAATCGAAATCGGCCAAATTTTCATCCTATTCCGATATGCTTTCTTGTTTTATTATGCCTTCTTATTCTTGTGGTTCCGTCCCGGATAATGATGTATAGTCTTGATTGCGGTTATCCAACCTGTTATATGGTTTTTGCTAATACAGGATTTAGGGTGAAGGGTTTAATAAGATGACAAGGGAAACGTCCCCTTGTCATCTTCCATCTTTACTTGTTGCTTTTGTTGTAACGTTCTATTATCTCCAGGCTCATACGGGCATTATGATAGGGACAAATGGTTCCTACTAATTTTGGACGCCTCAAAAGTGGTTCTCCTTGCAGGTTAAGGGCTGGGAACCATCCACCTTTTTCATGATCAATGAAGTATTTGTTTATATACTCAAAACACTTCAGTGAAGCATCCAGAAAATGTTCTTCGCCGGTAAGCTCCCATGCATTTAAGAATCCGACAACCGCTTCGTTTTGCTCCCACCAGCTCAAGTATTCGCTGGATTCACCGGTTACAGGATCGTATTCAGTTAGAAGAGCACCGTCCTCACGGAATCCCTCTTCCAGTACGGTACGTGCCATATTCACGCAGGTGTCACGGGCGGCACGGAAGGCTTCAGGTTCGCCCAGAACCTCAGCTGTTTCCATCATAAGCCAGCTGCCCTCTATATCATGTCCGAAGGATATGGCTGTAGATGTGGGATTCCATTGTCTGTCCTGGAAATAGTGGTAATGATGGGTATCATGATTAACAATCTTATTCAGCATAACATAGAGATGTTCCCGCACCTTGTTCCGTACCTGGGGGATATCATTTACACGCAGATGGCAGGTATATGCTTCAATCAAATGCAGATGGGTATTCATGGTCTTTACATCGGAAGGCACCCTGTTGACGCCCCTATGCCAGAATGACACATTCCAATTGCGGGTGCAGGCTTCGTAATAACCCTTGTAATGTGGATCATAAGCATATTTGTCCAGGCAATCTATTATCTTTTTTGCATATTCAAGGGCTTCCTTGTTCCCGGTAACTCGGGCATATTCACTTAGCCCATATACTGCAAAGGCATTTCCATATATGAACTTATAATCTTCAAGGACTTCATTCTTATGGTCCAGGAAGGTGTAACAGCCGCCAAATTCTTCGTCCCAGAAATGCTTGATGAAATAGTCATAGGCGTAGTTTGCCATTTCGAGGTATTTTTCATCCCCTAAAACGCGATAGGCGCTGGCAAAAGTCCAGATAAGCCGGGCGTTGAGTGTTATGTACTTGGGTGCTTTTGTATCCGGCACATTATTAACGTCTACTCTTCCCCAAAATCCGCCGTTCTCCTTGTCTACCGAATACTCCATCCACCAGGGCAGAAGGTTCTCCGTTAGATCTTTTACGGCATAGTCATACAACCTGGTAAATTTTTCGTTCATAATATCATTCCTCTCGCTATAATCTTTAGCTGTTTCTAAACATCTCCCCTGTTATATGGGTTTGCCAAACCAGGAGGATAATTTAATATGAATTCAATTTTCACGATAGGTATAAGTTGGTTTTGACTAAATAGGGAAGCTTTTTCTTGTTAATAGTTTTGTTGGAGAATTGTACCACTTGCTTTTTTCTAATTAATCTCATGATTTTTATCCAGCTTCCACAAGGCTATTATACCATGTTTTAGTTGTATGTACGACAGTTTGGTGGGATTTGATAATGTGAATTTATTATAGGAAAGGAATGTTACTCCCTGCATTCTTCACGGCATTATGTATGATACCTCGCCCGATACCCATAACTTCACTGAGCTGCCTTATGCTTGCACCGGTGGATTCGTAGATTCGACAGATGATTTCGTCCCGCTCTGCTTTTTGCAGCTGACGGATATCCTCCAGGTCCACCTTACTATTTATGATGTTTTTAAGTCTTTCATTTGTATTGTAGCTTTTTATCTCATATTCCAGGAACTTATCATCATTTGGTTTGTTCATATAGTCATTGAAGG
>JAAYRX010000190.1 GCA_012518535.1 Clostridiales bacterium
AATAAACTTGCCATTAGAGTTGAGAACGATTGGCAATAAGGATGAGAACTTGGTCGAATTATGGCTTATTATACAGGATCGGTTAAGGTAACTAATTAAAAACATATAGGAGAGATTTATTTTTTAACAAACATAGTTAAATATTTAACAATTATTTAACAAGTCTATAGGACGTTTGATTGGAAAAATTACGGGTATTAAAAAAATCCCGTAAATATAAATTTTTAAATTTTTTTATAGGGAGGAAAATAGATGAAAGGTGAGGTTATGAAGACAAATAAAGTCAGGAACACAGATAATCCTGATGTAAAAGGTACCATAGATGCACTGGTGGAAAAGGCCTCCCAGGCCCTGGCCCAGTTTATGACCATGGAACAGGAGCAGGTGGACCGCATCGTCAAGGCAATGGCTATGGCCGGCCTGGATCAGCATATGAGGCTGGCAAAGATGGCCATTGAGGAGACCAAAAGGGGTGTCTACGAGGATAAGATCGTAAAGAACCTCTTTGCCACGGAGTATATCTACCACAGCATAAAGTATGAAAAGACCGTGGGCATTATCGATGAAAATGAATTGGAAGGATATGTAGAGGTTGCAGAACCTGTGGGGGTTATAGCGGGGGTTACTCCTGTGACCAACCCGACTTCCACCACCATGTTTAAGGCCCTGATATCCGTAAAGACCCGCAACCCTATTATCTTCGCATTCCATCCGTCAGCTCAGAAAAGCAGCAGCGAGGCGGCCAGGGTTATGCTGGAGGCGGCTGTGGCCGAAGGTGCACCAAAGGATTGCATCCAATGGATAGAGACCCCTTCCCTGGAGGCCACTCAGACCTTGATGGGGCATCCCGGTGTAAACCTTATCCTGGCCACAGGGGGATCGGGAATGGTTAAATCTGCATACAGCACAGGTAAGCCTGCCCTTGGGGTAGGCCCCGGAAACGTGCCCTGCTATATTGAAAAGACTGCCGAGATCAAAAGAGCCGTAACGGATCTTATCCTGTCCAAGAGCTTTGACAACGGCATGATCTGCGCCTCCGAACAGGCTGTCATACTGGACAGGGAGATTGCGGACGAGGCCATAGAATTTATGAAACAAAACACCTGCTATTTCCTATACGATGAGGAACTAAGGAAGGTAGAGGATGTAGTAATAAATAAGGAAAAGGGAGCAGTCAATCCGGTAATCGTCGGACAGTCAGCCTATGATATAGCCAGGATGGCCGGGGTGGAAGTCCCCAAAGATACCAAGCTACTGGTAGCCCCCATAGACGGGGTGGGACCAAACTATCCCCTGTCCCGTGAGAAGCTGAGCCCGGTACTGGCCCTGTATATAGTGGATGGATACGAGGAGGGTATAAAGCGGGCCGAAGAGATGGTGGCCTTTGGCGGCATGGGACACTCTGCAGTTATCCATTCGGAAGACGAGAAGGTAATCGACCTGTTCTCAGAGCGGATAAAGGCAGGACGCCTCATAGTAAATTCACCTTCTACCCATGGAGCCATCGGGGATATTTACAATACCAACATGCCGTCCCTAACCCTGGGGTGCGGATCCTTTGGCAACAACTCCACCACATCCAACGTATCTGCGGTTAACCTCATAAATAAGAAGAGGGTAGCCAGAAGGAGGGTCAACATGCAGTGGTTTAGAATCCCCCAGAGGGTCTACTTTGAACCGGGTTCCACCCAGTACCTGGAGAAGATGCCGGATATCAGCAGGGCATTTATAGTCACAGACCCCGCTATGGTTGAACTGGGCTATGTGAACAGGGTTCTGTACTATCTAAGAAAACGAAGGGATTATGTCCACAGCAAGGTATTCTCTCAAGTAGAGCCGGACCCCTCCATCGAGACCGTAAAGCGGGGAACCGCCGAGATGAACGAGTTTAAGCCTGATGTCATCATTGCCCTGGGTGGCGGGTCGGCCATGGATGCCGCCAAGGCAATGTGGCTGTTCTATGAATACCCGGAGACTGACTTTACAGCCCTAAGGCTTAAGTTTATGGATATAAGGAAGCGGACCTACAAGTTCCCCAAGCTGGGACGGAAGACCAAGATGGTGGCAATTCCCACCACATCGGGAACGGGTTCGGAGGTAACCTCCTTTACCGTAATCAGCGACAATGAGAAGAATACCAAATACCCCCTGGCAGACTATGAGCTGACCCCGGATGTGGCCATCATAGATCCGGATTTTGTTATGACGGTGCCCCCAAGAATCACCGCGGATACAGGGATGGACGTACTAACCCATGCCATAGAAGCCTATGTGTCCGTTATGGCCTCCGACTATACCGATGCCATGGCCATGAAGGCTATCCAGCTGGTATTTGAGTATCTGCCAAGAGCCTATAGGGATGGATCTGACAGGCGGGCAAGGGAAAAGATGCATAACGCTTCCTGCATAGCCGGTATGGCCTTCACCAATGCCTTCCTGGGTATCAATCACAGCATGGCTCATAAGCTGGGAGGCGAGTTCAATATACCCCACGGCAGGGCTAATGCAATACTGTTACCCTATGTAATTGAATATAATGCACAAAAGCCCACCAAGTTCACATCCTTCCCCAAATACGAGCATTATATCGCAGATGAAAAGTATGCGGAGATTGCGAAGTATTTAGGACTTCCCGCATCAACTACAGAGGAAGGGGTAGCCAGCCTGGTGAAAGCCATCAGAGATCTTATGAAGGAGCTGGATATGCCCGCCACCATAGCGGAGTGCGGCATCTCCAGGGATGCCTACGAAGCAAAGGTAGAAAAGCTGGCCGATAACGCCTTCGAGGATCAATGCACCACCGCAAACCCAAGGATGCCCCTGGTCAAAGAACTGGAGGAAATCTATTGGAGGGCATACACCGGTTAAGGGTAAAACATAGAAATACAAGGGGACGGTCCTCTGCGCCTTAAGGCACATGGGGCTCGTCCCTTTCCTTTTACGGGAGCAATATTTTATATTCATATTGCTTTTAGGGGGTTTTTCGAATAAACTATACATAAAAGGGTTCCCCTTTGTTTGGCATTTGTTATGATAACTTCTTCCTGACAAGGATGGCCCTTTTTTTTCTGTGTAGAAAACAATATCTTGATCATCTGTTTGTGAGGGGATTGTAGAATGCGACAATTGAGAATCAGGCGTTTAAGTATAAATAGGAATTGGACATTTTCGATAATCTACTTTTTTGCATGGGCTGCTTACGCCACATTTCCGCTTGACTATGTTTTCTTTAGTCAACGCATAGGATTAAACAATATAGAAATCGGTATCCTCTATTCTACCCTGGGTCTTTTAGGTATTGTTATACAGCCGATATTCGGCTATATATCAGACTATTTTAAAAGCACCCGCAAGGTTATGATGGGTTCTCTTACTTTTGGGGTATTGTTCAGTATCCTCCTGTCCTTTGTAAAGGACAGGACCATGGTTCGGGTTGTAGCCATGGGCTACACCATTTTCATGAGCTCCTTTATGCCCTTGTTGGATAACTGGGTGGCCAGTTCATGTATAGGGGAGCAGAAGGGCAATTACGGCTATATCAGACTGTGGGGCTCTGTAGGATACGCTATCCTGGCATATTTCTACGGTAAACTGACCATGAGTATGGATGTTTCCAACATTTACTTCAGCAGGGGTGTGTTGCTTGCCATAGTATTTGTCCTAATCTATACCTATAAGTTTGAGATAACTGTGGAGAACGAAGGGAAAAAAGAAGAGAAAAAAGAAAGGCCCAACCTTAAGGCCCTGTTCTCAAATAAGGAGTACCTATTTTTCGTAATTTTTGCCTTTGTATTCTTTTTCCCTATGAATGCGGCCAGCTCTTTTTTCCCCAACCTGCTGTTGGAAGTCGGTGGTACCAACGCAACTCTGGGATTTGCCGGCTCCGTTAATGCCATCGTAGAAATTCCCTTTTTCCTCTTCACCCAGAGATTGGGCAGGAGGATGGGCCATAAGGGGCTTATGTTTATAGGGTGCGTCTTTGTATGCATGAGGATGTTTGGATTTGTCTATGCCCAAACCATCCCGGGTCTGATGCTGGCATATTTCTGTTTGGCACCTTACACCACCTTTTTTGCACCGGGGATGATATATTACATCCATTCCATCTCTCCCCCAAATACCCAGGTTGTTGCACAAACAATTGTTCAGGCTTGTGCTATAGGCACTGCGGGTATGATTGGCAATTATCTGGCAGGCTATATCATCGACAGCTACGGCATCAGGGTTATGTACAGATATGGAACCATCATCTGCGTAGCTGGTGTTGTATTCTTCTTCCTGTCAAGCTGGCTGATAAAGAAGTTCAGGCAGAAAAAAATCAATGTGGATATAC
>JAAYRX010000006.1 GCA_012518535.1 Clostridiales bacterium
CTATAAACGGTATTCATTTCCAGTAAATGAACCGTTAAGTTCTTTCGCCATATACTTGACATATAATATATAGATTATGGACTAATCCTTAAAGTATACTTCCTTGCCGTCCGATATCGCTACAATATTGCCCTCCAGATCAGTTCTGTAGACGGTAATAGCCTTATCCTTCATTAGGGAGATTATCTCCTTGTGGGGATGTCCATATTTATTATCCGCCCCCAGGGTAATAACTGCATATTCGGGGTCAACGGCTTCAATATAATCTTCGGTATTTGAAGTGGAAGAACCGTGATGACCAAGCTTAATAACATGAGCTTTTATATTGTCATAGGATGATAGGATGCCGTCCTCAGTCCTCTTTTCTGCATCCCCCTGAAACAGAAAGGCTGTTTGCCCATAGGTCAACCGTATAACGATAGAATAATCGTTAAGGTTATCCGATTTCAAGTCGCTGTCCGGTGCCAGAATTTCCGTCCTTGCTCCTTCTACTGGTATAGTCAGCCCTGACCTGGCTGTCTTGATCTTAAGTCCTTTTCTGTCAATAGCCTCCAAAACATCCATGTAGGTCTTTGTGGTATGGGTCACCCTGGGCATATATATTTCACCAATATCAAATGCTTCTATTACATCATCCAGGCCTCCGATATGATCTGCGTGGGGATGGGTCCCTACCAGATAGTCTATCCTTTCTACCCCCTGGCTTTTTAAGTAGTCTACAACTACTTCCCCTTTATCGTTATCACCTGCATCTATGAGCATGTTTTCACCGGTGGGCATACTTATCAGGATAGAATCTCCCTGCCCCACATCGATAAAATGTACGGTCATAGCCCCTTCCGGTGTAGGAGTACTTTCTTCTTCTATGATATCCAATATGGCATCCAGTTCGTCCAATAATTCGCAGGATGTTAGAATTAGCGATGCAGCCAATAGTAGAATAGCCAAAATACCGGTGACCCACAATTTTCTCTTTGCCATTAAATTCCCCCTTGAGTGCATTTATTGTTTCAAAAGTGCCAGCCTTAATTGACTTGTCTCACAGCGATTCAATAAATGCATCGGATAAAACCCCAAAGTTTTTATTACATTGTTCGCATTTATTATAGCATATGTACAGCCTTGGATTATCTGTTAAACATCATTGTATTAATTATACCATGTTTCATCCTCAGAGGTTAGATAGTTTGCTTCATATACGGTATAAAGTTGGATAAATTAACCCTTGGTGCCAGTTCATTACCAGGTAATGTGATATTAATCGTAAAGCTACTTTTTTGCATAGGAGGATGGTTTATTCCGGCAGCTTCCAAATTACATCGGGAAGCTAGCTTATGGGTCCCATCTTTGTAAGATTATTATATGAGTAATTCATCGTTGAAGTTTCAAAAGGATAATTATAGGTTTTATATAGCAAACGTTAATGGCAATATGTTCTTTGAAACTTGCCTCTACCGACATCGATTTGGAGAAAACTAAGGCTTCGTCCGTTTGAAAAAGAAAAAAATCGACCCAAAGTCGCTCCTACAAAACCTTTCAAATTCGCATCATTTTCGTTAATGTCATATATGCACTTACCATCACAGCTTTTTGCTTAATAGGGTCATAAATTGCATTCTCCTATTTCTTTAATAGGCCTAATGCTCAACTCTTCCGTATTTCCCTCCACCCCCATGGGCAATGGACAGCGCCCCTCTTCGGCCCTTTATAATCATGTCGGTGATTTCTTCGGATACAACCTGTCTGATTTCCTCCCGGGACACCTTGTGGAGAACGCCCATCTCGTTACCAAAGGCATCAATAAGCCTGTCTATGGTCTTAGGCCCTACTCCCGGAATAAATCCAAGGGGTACCTGGTAATGGTACGGGGGTCGGTTGTTGTCCTTAGGGCTTTCGTCCCGATCCCGAATCATCACCAATCTATCCAGGACCCCCATAACAATCCTATGCTTGGGATCCTTGGGGCATTGCGTGATAGGGGGCGGAAGCTCCGTTATCTCCTCACACACTCTGCAGAAGGTTCTATGATACTTGCCCAACTTTGGATCCAGACCGTAGTTGGCTGTTATCCTTCGCCCATCCTGACCTCTTAAAGCCTTGACTACCTCTTGGAAGTCCAGACCGTCCAGGAGCATGGTGTTATATTCCCTGCCCATTCGTCCCAGGGAATGAGCATCGGAGTTGCTTAAAAAGGTTTTGGAATCAAGTTCCGATACTTGACCAGCCATATCAGTATCTGCACTCAGGCCAAGTTCAATGGAGGGTATCCTTTCCAGAGATGACGGGTTAAATATTCCATCGAGACGGTGGGTACAGTTCCCATAGAAACCCTTGTAGGGGGTAAATACATGGGCCGGTATCAAGATCCCATCCAGGGCATCTACTATGTCGAATAGTTCCTGGCCTGACAGCCTGCTGATGGTGGCATTGTATTCCAAGTTGGTCATATGGTTGTCCATAATCCGGGAAAACTCTTTAACCCGGGACAGGGATGGGAAGAACATCAGGGAATGGGCACTGCAACCGTGGCTTTCCCTTGTTTCAATCTCCGATCCCAGGAGAATCACCAAATCATCACTGTAGACCAGGCCGCCACCGGGGATTTCAACAAGTTCCCCCGCATGGAGCAGCTCCTCAATATCTCTTATTATCCAAGGGGATACACAATCCACCACCCCTATAACATGTATTCCCTTTCTATGGTAGGCCTCATAGGCAATATTGCTAAAGGTTAGATCGTTGGATGTTCCCCGTTTGGTTATCTTCCCCAGGGAAGATCTCCCTATATGCACATGAAGATCCACATAATACTCCTGCATCAGTTATCTCCTTTGCCATCTCCGCTAAGGGTAGTATCTATATTCCCTATTAGTATCTAACAGATAAATATTATCATACAAAAACTATCTAACCTATTAAATCCTCCAGCCGTCTTGTCTGATTCTTTCGTATTGCTCCCAACCCATTCTACATTTTTTCTGAATCTCTCATAAATCACTTAATTGTTAATTCCCATTCCAACCCTTATAAACCTGAAAAGCCTCTCCGCAGCATCAGCCATAAGTTCATCAGCCCTGGAAAGGGCTTCATCCAATTCCATAGGGCCATTTACCGTGGTTATTATTGAGTCTATGCCATAATCGTAGACCTTTTCAGCACCTGGTCCCATTCCCCCAACGACAGCAACCACCGGAATGTTAAAGGGTTTACATCTTTGCGCTACCCCAACGGGTACCTTTCCATAGACGGATTGACCATCCATACTGCCTTCTCCCGTTACAACCAAATCCGCATCCCTGATCAAATTGTCAAAATCCACATAGTCCAGAATGGCCTGGATTCCGGGCTTCAGGGTCCCTCCAAGGAAGGCCACCAATGCAGCCCCCAATCCTCCTGCAGCACCGCTTCCCGGTATCTGGGCCATATCCAGTCCCGTAGCTTCCTTAATCAAGGCCTGATAGTTTTCCATTCCTGCTTCAAGTATGGGAAAGCTGGCATCGGTGACCCCCTTCTGCGGCCCATAGATGGCAGTTGCCCCATTGGGTCCAACCAGGGGGTTGTTGACATCGCATATTACGGTGATTGTACTTTCCTTTATTCTATCGTCCAGATCTTCCACCAGGATCTCTTTGATCCTGGATAATTCCTGACCCCCGAATCCAACTTCCCTGCCCTCCCCATCCAAAAACCTTATCCCCAGGGCCTGGCAGGCACCAATACCTCCATCGTTTGTAGCGCTTCCACCTATTCCAATTATTATGTCCCTTATGCCCTCATCCAGGGCAGCCTTTATCATCTGACCCGTTCCATAGGTAGTGGTTTTCAGAGGGTCTCTTTCGGCTTTTTTCAGAAGGGTTAAACCCGAGGCTTCCGCCATTTCCATGACAGCGGTTCTACCATTTATGATCCCGTATTTGGCCATAACCCGCTGATCCTGCAGAGGTCCCATGACCTCTACAGGCCTATACTCTCCATTGGTAGCCTTGACCAGAGCATCAACAGTTCCTTCTCCGCCATCGGCTATGGGAACCTTCACAATTTCCACCGGGTCAAAGCATGCTCTGGCAGCCCTCTCCAAATGGTCGATTATTTCCATAGATGATAGGGTTCCCTTAAAGGAATCCGGAGCCAATACTATCTTCATTGCCACTACCTCCATACATTTCCTGCTTCATATAATCAAATGATGGTATGCGCCCTGTCGTCTGTCAGGCTCTTACTTATACCCCCTGGGGTCATCATCCAAAGGCACTGTATCGGCGGTACGGATGTACCAGTCCAGCATCCTCTCCTCCAGTTCCAACCTCAACTGGCGGAATTCAGGATCATCATAAAGATTGTTTAACTCCTTGGGATCCCTTTTTAGATCATATAGCTCGTTCTCCCCGGAGGTACGCTTAACCAGCTTGTGCTCCAGGGTGCGTATCATGGTGGTACGACACACGCTTTGAGGATGTTCCTGCTGCTGTAGTGCCTTGGGGTAATAGATGTTTGAAGGATCCATCAGATTGGTAACGTCCATGCCTCTGGGGAATCCTTCAAAGCAGTTGGGTTCGTGCAGGTCATAGCCTCCCTCACAGAAGGCAGCCCTGTCAGGATCACCCGAAGCGCCCTGAAGCTGGGGAACAAGGGATTGCGAAAAATGAGTATGCTTGGACTCAATTCCTGCCAAATCCAAAACCGTAGCCATGATATCAAAGAGCTCTACCTGCTCCTTAACAACATGTCCCCCCTTATTTTTTGGTGATCTGATCAACAGAGGAACACGGACCATATCATCGTCCATGGCATTGGGCCATTTCTCTACCAACCCATGGTTGCCCGCCCAATCACCATGATCGGAGGAAACGATGACCACTGTATTTTCCGATAGACCGGTTTTATCCAGGGTTTCCAGGATCTGTCCCAGCATCAGGTCCACATAGCTGTTCATTCCCAGATAAACGGCGTATATCTTTGCCAAGGTCTTTAAGTCCAGTTTGTCAAGGTTTCGATATTTGTGTATCAGGTCCATAAAGGAGGGTTTGCCTGATTTTTCCCCTGCTCCTATGATATCTCCCAGCAATTCATCCGGGTCGTACATATTGTGAAACTGCTCCAGGGTATTGTATGGGGGATGGGGCATACTGATGGGCAAGTAAAGCATAAAGGGGTTGTCATCTGCACTTCTCTTCTTCAGAAAATCAATTCCCCTGGCTACATTCTCTTCCATGGGAATATCCCCTTCCTGGGATTCAATGGGATCGTATAGGAAGGAATAGTACCTGGGATCGTCTTTATCATAGGTATTGTTCCACCCGTGGACATTTCCCGTTCTGTTGGACGGATTCCACCTGTAACCATGTCGCTTCTCGTCTATATCGTCACAGATCTCCTCCAGATATTCCTGGGAATACAGGTCGTTTTTACCATACCAGGCAATATCATAACCTGCATTTTTCAGGTACCTGAACAGGCTGGGCTCATGGGGCCTCAACAAATGCCATAGGGTTCTATGACCCAAATTATGTACGTATTGCCCTGTCATCAGGGAACACCTGGAGGGTGTGCATACAGGATTTTGTATTATGCAATTGTCAAACCTGACCCCTTCCTGTGCCATTCTATCGTAGTTGGGCATCTTTACCCTTTCATTTCCATAGCATGACACGCTTGATGCCCGCATCTCATCGGGAAAGAAAAAAACGAAATTAGTTCTCCTGTTATCCATATAAAGACTCCTTTCATGGTTTTTGATCTTTCTAGATTGTAACTTTTCTACTCCTTTTCCAGATCTACCCATTGAAATTCCAGTCCTTTTTCCTCCAATCCTATCCGACCCAGGGATATGGGCAAGGTAAACCTTTTGGGACCCGCACTTCCGGGATTAAAGTATATGATCCCGTCCTTGTGGTCTTTATTGGGGATATGTGAATGACCATATATTACTATGTCCACTCCCGCTGCTTTTGGATCGATATCAAGCATGGCTATATTGTGTATAACATAGATGAGTTTATCCCCGGCTTCTACCATTTGAGTCATGGGTAGGGCCTGTGCCCATATACCCATATCGGTGTTTCCCCTCACGCCATAGACCGGAGCTATTCTATTAAGGGCATCCAAAACACCTAAATTACCTATATCACCCGCATGTATTATCAGGTCGCTCCCCTGTAAAGCCTTCAAGGCACGGTTTGTCATCCTGCCATGGGTGTCCGATATCACTCCAATAATCATTTTCTCTCTCTTATGTTCCATATGTCAATTAACCTCTTTAATAATTATAGGCTAATGAAAGCCCAATTACAAACCTTTCCTATCCTCGGATCTGTTCACTGCATTTTTGATCAGGTTCTCACTCTCTTGCTGACTATTCAGGTTAGAGTTGGGTTCCCAAGGGTTGATATGGGCACTACCATGGGATGTCCATTCAGGGGATTTTCCATTATATGAACATCTATGCCATATACAGCCCTTATGTTGTCCCTGGTCAACACTGTCTCCGGTTCTCCGGAGCAAAATATTTCTCCTCTACTCAACAGTATCAGCTGCTCACAATATTGTGCGGCTATATTAAGATCATGAAGCACCATGACCACGGTAACATTCTTATCCCTTTGGTAGCCCTTAATCAGGTCCATTATCTGAATCTGGTGATTTATATCCAGATTTGATATGGGTTCATCCATTAGCAGAATGGGAGTATCCTGGACCAGGGCCCTGGCTATCATTACCCTTTGCATTTCCCCGGCGCTTAAGGTGGTGACGGACCTATCCCTAAGTTCCCAGGTCCTTGTAAGTTCCATAACCTTCCTGGACTTCTCGATATCCTCCTGATTCTCGCTCCCGAACCTCGATATATAGGGCGATCTCCCCATCAGGACTATATCCATAGCCGTGAATTCGAATTCTATCCTGGCGTTCTGGGTTACAAAGGCCATTTCATGGGCCAATGCTCTGCTAGTATAGGACAATACATCCCTTCCATGAATCAAAACGGTGCCTGCATCAGGCTTGTACCAGCTGCTGATGCTTCTAAGAAGGGTTGTCTTCCCGGAGCCGTTGGGACCTATTATTCCTATAAAGCTGTTTTTATTCAATTGCAGCCCTATATCTTTTAAAATCCTGGCCTTGCCTATCTGCCAGTTAAGTCCCCTTATCTCGATGGAAAACCCTGAACTATACTTTGAAGACATGGCAAATCCCCCTTCCCATGGTTACATCTCCCTTTTCTTCCTGCTCAGCAGATACAGGAAAAACGGTGCACCGGCCAAGGCTGTAATGATGCCGACAGGTATCTCCAAAGGGCTTACCAGAGTCCTGGCCATGGTGTCGGCAATGATTAAAAAGATGGACCCCACTACCGCAGAATAGGGCAGCAAGACCCTGTGATCCGGTCCCATGACCAGCCTGATGGCATGGGGGACAATCAGACCGACAAATCCGATAATACCGCTGACTGCCACTGCCATTGCCGCAATAAAGGAGGATAATGCCAGTAAAATCTTCTTTGTCCTTTCGACATCAATACCCAGATGTTTAGCCTCCTCCTCACCCATGAGCAGGACATTTAAGTCCCTTGCGAAGAAGCGGGTGACCAGCATCCCAGCAATAACCGTAATAAAGGCCAGGACTACCTTCCCCCAGGTAGAATTGGCGAAGCTACCCATGGTCCACATGATGATGTTATCCATTCTTTGTCGATTGAAGATCATAAGCAAGGATATGGCTGCGGACAGCATGAAATTTATGGCCATCCCTGCCAAAAGCAGTGAGGTCATGGATACCCTGCCCCCTGTTCTACCCAATTGATAGACCAGATATGTCGTTAGAAGGGCCCCCGTAAATGCCATTAGTCCCGTGCCACCAATCCCCATGACCCGGGATATCCCAAGAATCATACCTATGGCCCCGCCAAGGGCAGCACCAGCCGACACACCCAGGACAAAGGACTCAGCCATTGGATTTTTAAAGAGCCCCTGGTAGATTGTGCCAGAAAATGCCAGGGCAGCACCAACAATGCCGGCCAGAAGAATCCTGGGCATCCTTATCCTCCATATGATGGAGACCATGGTATTGGTTATAGGCTCTTCTATCAGTATCTGTCCAACAAAAGGCAGCTTTTGTATGATGATCTTAAATGCATCTACCATGGATAAATCTGCAGCGCCCACGGAACAGCTGAAGAGAACCACGACAAATAGCGTTATGAGCAAAGCTATATAAACTTTCCTATAATATTTTTTTTTGTGCATATATATCATGAGGCCAATCCCCCTATATTATAAAACCCTATAAATGGAATTTAAAAGCGCATCAAACTGCAGGTCATCCCGGGCCAAGCCATAGGCCCCGGAGGTAACCGGTAATGCCCGGAATGACCATGGTGTTTTAATGCGCCTTATTCCAATTCTGACGGATTAGGAACCCGGTACAAATGTTAAATCTAATTGAACAGGTCAGGGTGTATCCCCTTGGCCAGAGCTTCCAAGCCCTCTATCAGCCTGGGTCCGGCCCTGTTTATCAGGTTGTCGTCCAAGACTATCAGTCTGTTCTCCTTTATGGCGTCAAGCTCCTTGTATCCGGAAGCTTCGGCCAATCCATCAGGGTTGGCCTGGATGGTGGATAAGATTATATCCGGATCCTGTTCCACCAGCTTTTCCATGCTGTATTGGGGCCATTCCTCCTCTATATCCCCGGCTATATTCCTGCCTCCTGCCATAGTTATCAATTCGTTGATAAAGCTTGTGCCTCCTGCGGTAAAATCGCCGTATTCACCATAGGATATGACAAAATAGACTTCAGGTCTCTCCACACCCTCCACTTTTTCTACGATATCTGCCGCTTTTTCCCTCATGGAATTAACAATATCCTCGGCTGCCTGCCGTGCTCCCATGGCCCTGCCCGTATCTATAATGGCCTCATATGTGCCTTCCAGGTCAAGTCCTTCCAAGGATAGTACCAGGATGTCGTTCTCCTCCATTTTGTTCAGGAATTCTTCGGGGGCGGCATTTCCTACAAAAATGATATCGGGGTTGGCCTCCACTATGAGCTCAATGTTGGGACCCCAGAAGTCTCCCATCTTGTCCTTTTCCGTAGCTTCTTGGGGATAATCGCACTGTTGGCTTACACCTATTACCTTGTCCCCCAGGCCCAGGGCAAAAAGCGTCTCCGTAGTATTAGGAGCTATGGATATAACCTTCTCAGGCTCCGTTTCTATGGTTATCTTTCTGCCTAGACTGTCGACAATTTCCAAGGGAAATGATTCTTCATGATCCTGTGTGGAACTTTCCTCAGGTTCGTCATCGGTTTTGTCTTCGTCCTGCTCCCCGGTGTCATCCTTCTGGTCTATTACCTCTTCCTGACTCTCATTTCCCTGCTTGTCAGGAGCCTTTGGAGAAGCGCAAGCTGCAATCAGGGAAACGACCATTGCCATAACAACCAAGAGCGTAGCAAACTTTAAAAACTTCCTATTCATAAAAAATCCCTCCATTTTTTTTGCAAGGCTACCTAAACCGCAGTTATCCCGCCTTTGGTACAAGTAACTACCACCACGGAAAAATCGCTATAGGAGGGGAACTTAAGATTTGATCCAATCCACAAAGAAAAAATCCAATTCGGTTGGATTGGATTTTCATACACGAGTATATAAGCTCCCAATCCTTCCCTCCGAAGGAACTAGCTTGAATTACCTATAGGCAGGTCTCCTGGCTTATGAGTCATCCACACCTGCTTACCTTCCCAGTTTCCCAGTGGTTTCTCCCAGCAGGCATGTCCTCATTTACAGTAGCGGGGGCTGCAGCGGCTTCTAACCGCTTTCCCTTTTAATCTGATATCCAGACACCTATAGATATAAATGCTGTTTAATTTTTATTGGGCCTTGCATTATCTATTGCGATATAACAATCGCTTATTAAGACATGTTATACGGTAAAACGCTATACCATTATTAACACACCTTCTTGCCTTAGAGTATATCATTCATCTCTTAGGTTTACCAGTAGCTGTTTATAAATTTTGTTAATCAGGCAGGGTTCACGTGTACTATCACGTCGCCCACGTTCTTGTTGCCCTTTATTCTTTCCTTGACCTGGGCTGCAATGGCATGCCCTTCCTCCACCGTCATGGCACCGGATACCGATACCTTTACTATGATGATAAAGCTGACCCCTATGGGCTTGGCGTTTATGGAATCCACATGTTCTACGCCCTTTATGGTTTCTATATCCCTTATGAGCCTGTCGGTGAGTTTTTCGTCGATATTGGTGTCCATAAGCACATTGTAGGCACTGATAAAAATCCTGATACCAGTATACCCTATCCATAGGGAGATTCCTATACCTACAACACCATCGACCCAGTATATCTCCCTGCTCCCAAGGATAATTCCTATAAGGGTAGAGGCGGTCACCAATATATCATTCCTGTGATCTTCTGCGTTGGCAATTATCAGCAGGTTGTCCCACTTTTCACCCACCCTGCGCGTATATATCCATAGGAATATTTTCAGAGCTATGGTTATGAGGGCTACAGCCGTCAGCTGCCATGAAAATGCAAAGCTTTGTTTTTTCATTATGAATTCCAGGGAGTTTCTAAAGATCTGATATGCTACCAGCAGCAGAGAAAAACTGATAATCATAGAAAATATATATTCAGCCTTACCGTGTCCATAGGGGTGGTCCTTATCCTGCGGCGTACTTGATATTTTATTTCCCAAATAGGTCATAACGGAGGTAAAAACATCGCCGGCGCTATTAAAACCATCGGCTATCATAGCCTGGCTCCCGCTGGCAAAGCCTATGATCAGCTTTACAACCAGCAGGAAGAGATTAGCCCCGATCCCCCATGCAGCGACCTTTTTAGTTGCACCGTAACGATCCATACAACCCCCCCAACTAAATCACACGCCGCGAAGGACACGGATCTTTCATCTTCACGGCGTTAAACAGATTTCATATCTATATCATATCCAAACACACAGAGGCAAATCAAGCTCATTCATAAAAAGCCCTATAGATATTTTGTCTAAAAACCTATGTCTAGTTTTATAGTGCCGAATAATACATCTTATTGTATTTGCCTGCCTGCTTCCATCCCATTAATGCAGTCATCCAGCTGCCTTATATACTCCGACAGGCCTGTCAGCTTCCCTGCAGGTGAGAGCTTGAGAAAGTTTCTGTTTATGGCTACCAGGTTCTCGTAATCCGGAAGATCCCCGGCTGCGGTTCCTGTGTTACACTGTCGTTCATATTTGACAGCCATTTCGCTAAGTGCCTGAAGTCCTCTGAGTAATCCGTCGACACTTGTGTTCCGGAT
Organism: Clostridiales bacterium; assembly: GCA_012518535.1. Classification (GTDB taxonomy): domain Bacteria; phylum Bacillota; class Clostridia; order Caldicoprobacterales; family UBA3941; genus UBA3941. The sequence goes on from JAAYRX010000006.1 coordinate 11,299, forward strand.
TTCATTAATATTGGAAACCAACCGTCCCAGGCTGTCAAACAACTCTCCTTCAGGGGTGGTAGCCTGGCCATGGACTATCTGCTTCCTGTAAGGATCGTAGTATACCAGGCCCTGGCCAGACAGCTGCTTCATAAGGTCCCTGACATATTCCGGATTGCCCGATATCACGTTCCTGTACTTGTTCTGGTATCTTAGTAAGAGCCTTTTATCATTCCTGGCCAGTTCATTGGCACATCCCCGAACGGACTTTCCCTGGGCCTGGCCCACCAGCATAGCCGTCATTAGCTCCTTTACCTCTTCTACCTTAAAAGTAGTACCCGCCACCTCTGAACCTTTTGCAGCATCTCCATGATCCATGCCAGAGGACCCTTGTTTCTTGTCCTTCTCGTGTATATACCGGTAATAATAATTCCTTACTGTGTTAAATTTAAGTCCGCTCTTCTCTGCGATTACTTCAAAAGCGCGATTTACCGGTTCATCCGCGTCCTTTGATTTATTTACCTCTTTCTTCATCAAGGATACCAAAACGGGATCTAAGAAAGATTTAGCTGTATTATCCTGCATTAACCTCAACTCCTCCGGTTTATGTGTTACAGGTATATTATTCACCATAATTATCCTATTTATACAGCTAAAACCCA
>JAAYRX010000191.1 GCA_012518535.1 Clostridiales bacterium
CGGCATTGTTGACCATTCTGAAAATGTGTTCCGGTGCTGCAGCTACTTCCCCGGCCATGGCCAAAATCCTCTCCTCTTTTGGTGACAGGACGTGTTCCTTCCTTCTCATGAGGTTATCCAAGTAATGGCTGTAGGGTTTCAGTTCCTCAAGAGATGCTATGTACTCCTCTGCCCTATCCCTGGGTATTTCCAGAATTTCAGGCTCCAGGAAGGATGTGGAGCTATCGAATTCTACTATCAGGCTCTGGGCCCGGTCCAACAAGGCCTGGCTCTCGGTATTGGCATTGTCCTGATCCTTTTTCATATGGGCGTATACATAGAGCTTCTCAACCTTTTCCATAATACCTGTGTAGGTGTTTAGCCCCCGGAACAGATTAGCTGCTCTAGCCCCCAATGTTCCTTCATGTTCCTTGAGGGTTGGCAGATTCTCCTTAACCCATTTGTAGTCATCTTCCCAGTCATTGATGGATGGATACATATCCTCCAGTTTCCATTTATGTTTTTCCGGTATTTCCTCCCGTGCTGGGAGTTTTCCTTGCTTTAAATCCTCCATATCCTCAGGCGGTGTGTCACCGCACTGCCTCCTTTCATTGATTAGTCGTTTGCTTCTAAATTATTATATAGTCTTTTACTTCAATTTCCTTATCATACTTCCTAACTGGGCATAGCCCCTTTCCCAATCGGCATATATATAATAGTCGGCATATAAAATATTATCAAAACATCCAGTCAATATTGATTCAAGGCTTAAAATGTCCTTTTGTTAATTTGCAACAGGCATGATGGCTATAGAATGTCCATGGGAAGGTGAATGTAATGAAAAGCGTATATCTTACCTTCATACCCCTTCTTATTGTAGCCCTTTTATTGTCAGGGTGCAATAAGAACATTAACCCTGAACCTGTCTATGAGGGTGCAGAAGTACCGGAGGCTGAAATCCAACAGAAATCCATCTCCATCCTAAATATGTCGGATTTGGAAATCATCAAAAAAAGTTCTGACTTTCTAAAATCCTGCGGTAAGACTCTGACATTCGAGGAAACAAGGATAATATATGAAAACAATATGGATACCGATATCCTCTGTAAAAACCAAGATAACCAGGATGTCCAATATAAGGGCGAATACCTGGCAATCTATTTTTATCCCCATGCTCAAATACAGGAACAGGAGAACATATTGGTTGTTTACCTTGGACATAACGGCAAGGTGTTGGGGTATAGGGAAGAATCAAACCCCTGAAAGCTGAAGAGGCGGTCGAAGACCGCCCCTGTTAATCTTATCCAAATTTATTGCTCATCCAGTATCCCTTCTATAGCCTCCATGGTCTCCTGATCCAAGGTTTTGCCGGCTGCCTTTACATTTTCTTCGATCTGCCCCGGCCTGGAAGCACCGATGATTACGCTGCTTATCTCCGGATGTGTCAGTATCCATGCAAGGGATAACTGGGCTAGAGACATACCCAGATCCGAGGCAACTGCTTCCAGCCTCTCTACCTTTGTCAGGACCTCATCGGTTAACAGTCTGGATACACCCCTGCCTGCACTCTCGTCGGCAGCCCTGCTGTCCTTGGGTATTTCCTGCCCCTTCCTATACTTACCCGTGAGGATACCCTGAGCAAGGGGACTAAATACCGCCAGGCCTATACCTTCTCTGCTGCATAGGGGCATAACCTCGTCCTCTATATACCTATTGAGCATATTGTATATGGGCTGATTTACCGCAATTGGATTGAGATTTAGGTGTCTGGTTGTATGTACACCATCTGCAATCTGGGTAGCAGTCCATTCGCTTATTCCAGCATATAATACCTTGCCTTGCCTGATTAAGTCATCAATGGCTCTCAAGGTTTCATCGAGTGGAGTATCAGGATCATACCTATGGCAGTAGAAGATATCAACATAGTCGGTCTTCAGACGCTTCAAACTGGCGTTACACTGTTCTATGATGTGTTTGCGGGATAAACCCCTGTCGTTGGGGCCATCCCCAACGGGCCAGAATGTCTTGGTGGCCAGAACGTATGAGCTTCTTGGATAATCCGGCAAAATTTCTCCCAGGACCTCTTCAGCAGCCCCTGCATGGGTTTGACCCATACCATAGACATCTGCTGTATCGAAATAGTTGATTCCCAGGTCGTAGGCTTTTCTTATACAGGCCTCGGTTCTTTCTTTTCCATAGGAGGCCCCATAGGTTAGCCAGCTGCCCAAAGAGATTTCACTTACCTTAACACCATACCTGCCCAGCTTTCTGTACTTCAAAACCATCACTCCTAGATTTTATTCATACTATATATACTAACCCATACTATATTAATCAAACCTAAAACAGTGACCAAGCAATGGTATTATACAATGCGGCTTAATACTCCGTTACGGGTGTAAAATCCGTAATAAAGTTTTCATGTATTTCAAAGCGGTACAGGCTATTGATATGGATCTGTGGCCACTCCTTCTGATCATCCAAGAGAAGCACCCTCTCGATCCCATCTTCCTCTATATTTATCTCGTAAAAGTATAGCTTGTTGTCCTTATATACCGGATCAGTGCTAAGACCTTTCACCAGGCCTTCTATCTCCCTTGTTCGCCCTGTTACCAAATCCCTGATAAAACGATAATATGAAAAGATGGGAGCAGCAAATACACCCCAAACAAATATCTCTACACAGATTCCCACCAAAAGAAAAATCATTCCCACCCAGTTTTCTACCCGGTTGGCGATAACTATGGAGCTTATGATGAAGAATATCAGGCCGGCAAACATCAGGGTCGTTATCCTCGTAAACTGTTTTTTTATACTGTCAAAATCCTCTTGCCTGTACATAATCCATCCCTCCGATTTTTAAAAAGTTCTCCTGATATAATTATAGCATATGAATAAAATGGTATATAGGACAGCATTGTATAGTTTACAAATTGTTAATATATAGAAATATAGCACCGGATATTATCCGATGCTATATGGTCTTGGTGGTGGCTACTGGAGTCGAACCAGTGACCCCCACGATGTCAACGTGGTACTCTAACCAGCTGAGCTAAGCCACCAATGAACGAGATAATTATAGCATGTTTTTTTTCCCTAGTCAAACACTACCGAAAAAAATTCAAGAAGGACCTCCGTTAAAGGAAGGTCCTTCATAAAAGGGCTATTATGATCCTGTTTCCAATAGATATCCACCTTACCACAACTGCACCTTGTATTCTACTGGATCCTTCGCAGGATTTCTAAGACCATAATAAAACCCTTGTGAGAATATTGTTGTCGAAAAACAGAAAAATAAACATGGTAAATTTTTTAGATTTTATTTAATTCAGTTCATCCAGGGTTAGACTAAAGCTGGGTGCAAAGTTTTTCATAAAGTAGGCAATTTCAGGCATATTCATTTCATGGATTTGTCCTTCTATAGAATTTTTTGCCTTTTCAAACTCACCGTTCCCGGCCTTCAGTTCTTCAAGGCATTTCAGGTAAGCACATAGCTTGTCTGCCGCCTTTACGAAGGCGTATGCACGCTTGTCCCGTTTCTTTTCAATCAGAATATGGTCATAGTCCTCCTGTAGCTCTTTGGGGAGCATCTCAAGGAGCTTTTTGTTGGCCACCTCTTCTATATCCTTGTATGCCTTCTTTATCTCAGGGTTAAAGTATTTAATCGGTGTTGCCAAATCCCCTGTTATAACCTCTGATGCTTCATGAAACACAGCTAAGGTCAGTACCCTTTCAATATCCACCCTGCCCCCGTAAAACTTGTTGTGGATCAGGGCTAATAGGTGGGCTATCATAGCAACCTGCAGGCTGTGTTCCTGAATATTTTCCTCATGAGTATTGCGCATCAATCCCCATCTGTTGATGTACTTCATCCTGGCCAAGTAGGCAAAAAAATGACTCATAAGCGCCCCTCCATCTCCACGTTTCGCATATTTTCCACTACCTTCTACAATAATTCATATCTGGCATGACTGCAACTTTTTTATGTCAGTCTTGCAAGATTTAGCACATTTTGCTATAATCATTTATAGTATGAAACGTATATAATTAACTCAAGGATTATCGTTTGAAAAAAGAATATTGCGTTTCATAAAGAATGTGCAGAGTAGGCATTGTGCGTTAAGTGTTAAGGGATGGGAAGTTGCCCTTAAACGAAGGATATTATCCGCGATGCAATGCTGCGTCCGCTGCCACATATAAGAGATTGTTACAAGCATCTATTCTCTTTGTTGCGGCTCTTTGCCATTCAAAGAGAAAGGAGGTGCTTTTTTTGAGTAATAAAATAAGAAATCTTTCCCTGGCGGGACTGTTTGTTGCCTTAAGCATAGTGCTTGCCCGTTTTTTTGCAGGGGATATCCTTCTTGGTGGTACGTCCGTGCTCAGGATAAGCTTTGGTCCTGTACCCATCTACTTAAGCGGAATGCTTTTAGGGCCGGTCTACGGGGCCATAACCGGGATCTTATCGGATACCTTGGGCTATCTGGTCAAACCTTTAGGTCCTTATTTTCCGGGCTTTACCTTAAACGGAGCTCTTTCGGGCTTAATCCCGGCCCTCCTTGTCAAATATTACAGGGAAAAGGAATCCTGGACCCGGCTGTTCTTAATCGTTGTACCAACAGAGATTATAACATCGGTTCTGCTTACCCCATTGTGGCTGAGCATGATGATGGATAAGGCCTTCATAGCCTTTATCCCAAGCAATCTGATATCCAGGATTTTTCTAATACCGGTATATGTGGCCCTCATTAGAACTGCCCTTAAGTTTTCGAAGCAGGCCATACCTTCGTTAAAATAAACTTTGATATTAAGAAAGGATAGGGACTAATTTATGAGTTCCCTATCCTTTGTTTCATTTAATCCCTTACCTTTACGCCCTCGGTTTCCAGGTGATCGGTTGTCTCCTTCCACACCTCTTTTATCCTCTTGCTATCGGCCCCCCCAAGATCTGCTTCCAGGAAATCCTTAACGGGAAGGATCCGATAATGGAGCCTGTCGTTCTTTGTAAACCTGTATACCCATGTGGGAATGTAATCAATTTCTCCAATGCTTATGGTTCCGTTGTCGTAGTCCTTGATAATCTCCAGGTTTAGAATAAGCCCGCTGTCTCTGTACCGGTCCCGCTGGTTTGAAACTATGTTACCCAGGGAATATATTACAAAGGTTTCCTTTTCTTCTCCCTCTGGAGTAGTAATTGTCTTCCTTTCCATAGGCTGGATTACATGTGGATGGCTGCCAAAGATTACATCCACCCCCATATCAAAGAGCTTTTGCGCCATATTCTTCTGTCCATCGTTGGGGGTCCGTACATATTCATCCCCCCAATGGGCACAGAAAACAATAAACTCTGCCCCCTCCTCCCTGGCTCGCCGGACATCCTCTTCTATCCTGGAGGTATCCCTTAGATAATTGACCATATAGGTCAGCTTATCCTTATTTACCGATCCTTCCATGCCGTTGGTCCCATAGGTATATGCCAGGATGGCTACCTTTATATCATTCTCTTCTACGATCAGAATCCGATCCCTCTCCTCCGGTGACCTCGCTGATCCCGTATGGAGGATGCGGTGTTCGTCCAGTACATCCAGAGTATGCTCTACCCCAAATTCCAATGCGTCCAGGGTATGGTTGTTGGCAGTGGTCAAAACATCAAAGCCTGCCCCTTTTAAGGCTGTAATAAGGGATATGGGGCTTCTAAATCTGGGGTATGCAGTATATCCTTTTTCGTCCGTACTTATTGTAGTTTCCAGATTTCCCAAAACTATATCAGCTTCCTCCAGGTAGGGCCTTATATCCTCGAAAACACCTGTAAAATCATAAGTCCCATCGGACTCCCTGGCGGCCTTTAATTGGTGGTTATGTACCATAATATCGCCTACCACACTGACCTTTAAACTGGTGGTACCCCTGGGTGCTTGTTCCTCTTCAAGCTCTTCCAATTCGCTTAAAGGATCGTCTGATTCATCCTGGGGATCCTCCAAATCAGCCTGGGGCTGTTCACCTTCTACGGTAACGTTATTGTCTTCCGTCCCCTGTTCCTGTACTACTCCCTCTTCCCCGGGCCCGGCGGCAAATCTTTTCAGCAACGAGTCACCGGCTATTATGGCGTAGAACAATAGTAAACAGAGTATTAAAATGATATGTATTCTAAATCTCTTCATAACCCTTCTCCTGTTAATTTCTTATGTTACTATGCTATTTTCAAACTCATCAAATTAGTCCGTAAATCTCGTCCCATATAGGGGTAGAAATTTACCTTACAGACCTATTACCTGTTGAACCCCTTGAAAACCAGCATATTCCCTCTGAAGATATTACCAGAAAATATTAATAATTACAATACGATAGGGAAAAACCATGTTTGTGTTTATTCGTACGTACACGGCTTTATTCAAGTATCATTTCCTGTATAAACCATAATTTACTTGGCCGATTCTCATAGAAAAAATTATTTTGCATATAATACGAAAATAAGAAGGAGATTTTACATTTATGTAGAATATAGAATTAACAATGTAACACTTATGTTAAAATTTGAGATACAACTGTAATAGATAAGATGTCTAAGGTGGAGGTTATCATGAAAAGTTTTAAATATCTGTTATGTACCGTTCTGCTTTTTCTAACTATTTTCTCCCTGATTGCTCCTACAACAATCCTGGCCAATGGCCCTTCTTCCTTATATACCATGTACATAAACGACCGGGAAATCGGGATTGTCAGATTTCCAGCCAGAGCGCTGGCCATCTACGATAGAATAGAAAAAGGACTCAGGGAAAAGTTTGATGAGGAAGTTTATATTGACTTTGATGTCTACTTTAAGGAAATAGCTGCAGGGTCCAGGCAGGTCACAAACGAGAACATCCTAACCAAGACCATAGAAGACGCTATAGATGTGAAGGTTGACGCCTATGCTGTCAGTATAGACGGGACAAAGGTCTTTTATGTTAATTATCTTCAGGATGCTGAGTGGATTTTTCAGGAGATAAAGGCTCCTTACATAAAAAGGATTGAAGAAAAGGAAGGTACCCAATTGGAGGATGTCGGCATCAAGGAAGAAATCACCTATGATGAGGAATTGATATCCCAAAACCAGATTATCACCCGGGAGCAAGGTCTGGAGATTGTCCTAAATGGCACCGAGGGCTTTAAGGAGTACGAGGTTAAACAGGGTGACTCCCTCTGGGACATAGCCCATCGCAACGGTGTCAGTGTCTCGGATCTTCAGCGGGCAAATCCGGATATAGAAGACGAAATAATCCAGCCCGGTGATATTATAAAGATCGGCCAACAGGAAAAACTCCTTACGATCCTAACGAAAGAACAAGCCGAATACACCAAAGAAATCCCCTTTGAAACTGAGGTCAAGGAGGACAAGAATCTGGAAAAAGGGAAGACCAAGGTCATACAAGAGGGAGAAAAAGGCGAGAAAAAAATTACCGCTTTAGTCATCAGAGAAGATGGGCAGGAGATATCCAGGGAAATCATCAGCGAAGAGGAAGTCAAGGAGCCGGTAAAGCGGATTGAAGCCAAGGGTACCAAAGAAAGGCCCAGGCCTCAACCTACATCTTCCAGGTCATCGAATAAATCGTCCTCAAAATCATCTTCCCAAAAGGTTGCAGCCCCCAGCAAGAAGGGCAATGTGACTGGCAGCGATATAGCCAACTATGCAAAAAAATTCGTAGGCTATCCCTATAAATGGGGAACTGCAGGGCCTAATTCCTTCGACTGTTCAGGATTTACCTACTATGTATACAAGCAGTTTGGTATAG
>JAAYRX010000192.1 GCA_012518535.1 Clostridiales bacterium
GCCGTGGATGTCGGGGCTACCTTTTCCGGAACTCCGGGTATGTCCAGGGCTGCATCCCCCAGACATCCGCAATTGTCCAGGACCAAATCTGCAACTTCATATAGATTCTTGCCGCTGGGATGTCGGGATTTCACCTGGCGGGTTGTTTCCATATTGGTCAGGGCAATCACCGTGGCCCCCTTCTCCTTTGCCCGAAGAGCTGCATCTACGGTAACGGTATTTCGCCCGGATACTGAATGGATTATAATAACATCTCCATTTTCAATAGGTTGCGCATCTATAATCATCCGGCCATAATCAGGCAACCTCTCCATCTGACTGGTCATGGTGGCAGGATCCACATCCAGGTTCAATCCGGGAGCCCTTACAGGGTTGATAAGGGCCATGCCCCCGGTCCTGTAATAGAGTTCCAATGCCAGAAGGCCTGCGTGACTACACCCAAAGGCAAAGAGATTATTCCCCTTAAGAGCTGCCTGGCTGAGAATCCGGGCCCCTTTGTGTAATGCCTCCGCCTGGGTGTCAATGACCTTATCGATGATATCCCTTAAATTATCGAAGTAAGCCCTGATAGCGTCCATATCCATCCCCTTTCACCTATTTATTCTAATCTCTTGTACCAGTTATAAAGATTGATAATGGCTATTGAGCGCTGCTTTAAGCGTCCTGCTTAAAGCCACGGCTTCTCTGCATTCCATAAGTCAAGTTTTCTTAAACAAATCGATGAAGTCATCCGCTTATCAATAGCTCATCATCAAAGACAAATGACTAACACAAAACTTTATTCTACCAATTGATTACATAATCGGGAAACTTCTCCTGAATTAATTGTTTTCCCTGCTCTACGGGTATACCCCTTAACAACATTTCATTTACAAGGCCGGCCAGGATATGTTCAAACCAGGGTTTATATACCTGTATATTGGGATATAGCTCCTCCAACCGACGTCGGAAGGTATCGAACATCTTTGGATGGGTCTTCCAGGCTCCGCCGCAGCATGCCACTTTCCAATACCTATCCGGGATCCCTTCACGGCGAATGAGGCAATCTGCCTGTTGGGCCATCAACTCCCCGGCTTCAGCCAAAATCTCAAGGGCTACCTCATCTCCTGCACGGGCAGCCTCACCTACTATATGGGTTAAGGAGGCCACCACCCTAAAGGGCGCCACTGCCCCATGGACGATTTGGATCATCTGTCTTGGATATTCCAGTTTCCAATCCCGCTCAATCAGGGAGAATATTTTGGTAGGTTTACCCCAGCCTTCAACGTATTTAACAGCTGCCTTAATGGCCTCTTCTCCTATCCATGTCCCACTCCCCTGGTCCCCCAGGATTGGACCCCAGCCTCCCAGCAGGATATTTAATGACTCCTCTTCCCGGACATAGAAAACGTCGCATCCGGTACCGGAAAGGGCCAGGATACCCTCCTTTTCCATGATGCCCGCCAGCATTCCGGCCTTGGCTTCGCCCAGCTCTACGACTTCTTTGACGGTGGCATACTTTTCCAGCTCCTCATACAGGATGTTTACAGGGCCTACAAAGACCACATATATGCGATCCAGATTTACGGACCTCTCCCCCTTAAAGACCTGCCCGAGGCAGTCCGCCACATTTGCCCGGCTGTTCTCCGGGGTAGTCTGAGTCACGTTTACCCCGCCACTCAAACCCTGGCCCAGCAGTTTAAAGTCATCATCGAATAGCAACATCCTGAGTTTGCTGCCTCCGCCATCAACAGCTAAGATCTTGCCCATGAAGTAATCCCGCCTTTCTGACCCTATGCGAATCAAATATGCAATAGGGATAAATAATCATGGTTTTAATGCATACGGAAATCCAGGTGCAGGGGTGGTGTGCACTCCCTTTGGACCTGCTCCAGCAGAGCATCGTCTACTTCTACTCCGGTCTCCCGGGCACGTTTCATAGCCATCATACGGAACCACAGGTCTGTCAGCTTTACCTCCCCTTCCCTTACATCCGTCAGCTCTATATCGCCCTGCAGCATGTCTTCAGCCCCGCCTATATCCCCTGTTTCCAGCAGGGCTTCAATCAATATGACCTTGAGCCTGCCCAGCTCTTTTACCTCTGAAGGCAGATTATTATTTAGTTCTATAATCTCCCGGTACTTTCCTGCCTTGTTCAGTATTTGGAGGGCTTCCTTGGCTATATTGGGCTCCGGTAGCATGGTCACGGCCTGGACCCACAACTTGACGGCTGATTCCCGGTCCCCGGCCAAATCCCTTAACAGGGCCTTGTTCCTGAGAGCCCAGGGACTTAGAGCGCATTCCAGGGAATCGTCAAAGGCCTTTTCCGCCTCTTCCATCCTACCCCTATGGGCCAATACTACCCCGTATTGGTAGTAGCCGTACCAATGCCGGCTCCCTCCTGCCCTAATGGATTCCTCCAGCAGGGCTTCCCACTCCCTGCCAATCTGGTAGCTGCCAGGCTCTTCAAGCACCCCGGGACAGGGCAGGCTCCCCTCCCGAATCAGCCTCAGCCAGGGTTCTTCGCGTTCCCCAAGGCAGGATTCCGGGAGCTCTAATCCCAAACCACGGAACCTATCCCCCAGGAGTTCCTTATCAACGAGGGCCCAGCCCTCACCAACAGCCTTTATGCTCCCCGCCTTGCCATCCAACTCTCTTTTTACTCTTTGATGCATATCCTCCACCAAATCCCGGGGACAGCTCTTTTCCAGACTCTCCTCTACAGCCGCTACGGCGGAAGCCCAATCCTTGCCATGGATGGCAGGGGCCTCGGCAGATATTGGTCCGTAGGCTTCCATCCAACTGATGGTATCATTGGCCTGCATAGGCAGATGTTCCAGCTGGGTGCGGGCCAGACCGGCCTGAATCTCCAGGTATGCACTGCCCGGCTGGGATAAGAAGGTCTGCCAGTTCCTGCCTCCGGCTCCCATTCCCCAGACGAACAGCTTCCTGCCCTTCAGCTCATCGGTGGAGGTCTGTATAAAGCCATAACCATCCCCTCCTACAGCTGAGATCCAGGGTCTTTGTCCTGCCGGGATATCGAAGAAAAAGTCCATAGCCTGGGGCAGCTGGGTAGTCCGACTGATATCCCAGTATTCTTCACCGGCCTGCTCATCATTAAGGTGAGATTTGGGATCCCTGACCTTCATATAGGGAATGGAAATTTTGCTAAGCTTGCCCCCATAGCCCCAGCGATAGGACTTGTCCGATGGTACCAATACCCTGACGTCTTCCCTCTCGTCCACGGCTATATTGCTCCACCAGTAGACGGCCGTATCCTCGTCCAATGGATTATCGATCCGGACCCGCACAAACAGGTACCTGGAATCCTTAGGGAGCATTGCCTCCACCCGGTAGACAAGTCTGCGTATTCTCTCGTATTGGAATAACCGCAGAACCGGGGTACCGTCATTGAGGGCCAGTTCCTCGGCAAACATGGCATCTACGGTAAATGGAGTATGTCCGATAATTCCAACGTTCCATTCCACCCCTCCTGAAACCCAGGCATTGCGCAGGGCCAGATTGCAGGGCTGAAAAACGGGATTAGCATGCAGCAGCTCCCTGCCTGTGGTCTTATCTATCAGGGACCAAAGGCGCCCGCCAATTTCCGGCAAAAATACTGCACGAATATAGTCATTTTCCAATAGGGCGGCCTTCCAGGCCCGTGGTTTCTTCTTACGGTCGTATCCGTCCTGCAGTAGGTAAGGCAATATGCCATTGACCCTGCCCCAGCCCATATATTTGGATTCTTCACGGGAAACCGTGGATTCGTCTATGGGAATGGAAGCATGGGCATCGACGGTTTGCTTAAGATCGGGTAAGGGATTGAGTTTACCCAACGAGGCGGATGGCATTTCATAAGTGATAAATCTTAAGGTAGACAATATGTATCACTCCTTGAATATTTATGGACATGTTATGGCTCCCCATAACATGAATAGGGGAGCCACCTTAAAATCAAATTGATGCATTATGTCAGTTTGGTAAACATGAGCAATGGGCTATTGATAAGCAAGGTGACTTGGTTGATTTAGTTTTTGAAAGCTACCGGGATAAACTACCCACCTATATTATATAGAGATATAGCATAGCCTTCAATAGCCC
>JAAYRX010000193.1 GCA_012518535.1 Clostridiales bacterium
ACGCCGGATTGGAAGCGATAGGCTTTTCAAATGGAATAAGCCTTAGTTTTCTCCAAATTGATGTTGGAAGTAGCGGTCAATAGCCATTACCTGGCTAATGCGATAGCATAATAAGATTATAAAAGAATTAATATAGGATGTCATACATTATAATCCAATTTTATCAGCTATACACGCCCTAATCAACTTATTCCACATAATTAAAAGGGGTCTATGCAATCAATTGATCCTGGCCAAAATTCCCAAATTATTGCCCTTGGCGTCCATCTGTATCCTATTGTAGTTCTCCTTCACCCCATGGTCTAAATCCATGGGTATTTTCATTTGGGCCAATTCTTCCAGTTTATCATCAAAATCCAGGCACTCCTGTATCTGCGCAGATATCTTTTTAATGTCCCTATTCGCCTGTACAGCCCTTTCCGGCTCCTTATTCTTATCCATGAATTCCTTTAAGTCTTCTACTGTACTCCTATAGTTCCCCATCATCCTGTGCAGGTATTTTGTGCGTAAGGTTTCCGCTAAATTTTCATCATATCTGTGGATATAGATAAGGGCCTTAAATCCGTTTTGCCTGCCGCTATCGCACAGCCAGTATACAGGCCTTTTTTGATATGCCTTCACGTGATCCCTATAGAATCCCTTCAAAAAGTATTCCCTTATCACCTCGCGGGGTGTGCCCTTAAGACCCAGACCCCTGGCAATAAATCTGAGGTTTTCCTCCAGGCTATCCTCACCAAAGGTTACCTTAACAAATTCTATAAACCTATGGGTGATATCCTCTATATGATAGTCCCGGTCTGTTATGAGCAAAACATTATCCCTGGTGGGCTTAAAACTTATATACCTCCTATCATCCCATTCACCGCCGGCAAAGGCCAGTCCCTTATAGTCCAAGGAGTAACGGCCAAACATGCAACCGACAGCGTAGGATATAAAGGATCTTACATCCCTGCCCATATCCGCATCCCTAAGGGTAATATTCTCTTCACTTAAACAGGGTGATAATTCTCCCTCCAATCCATAGCGCTCTATAAATATCCTGTTTAATTCTTCCTCATTGGCCTTAAGCCTTTCTATCCTGTCTCCGACCACCCTCTTCCAGGCCTTGAAGCTGTCCTCTATATGCCCGGATTTTCTATGGGTTAAGAAGGGATGCTCTCTAAACCCCCATGCCTCCTCATAGGAATTCCATTCCTCCTTGGCGATCCGAATATTATCCAGCACCAGATTCACAACCCTTTCTTCATGGGCAAAAAGCACGGGAAAGTCACTGAAATTACCAACCTGTAGGTTTATGGTGGGATTCAGCATTTTGAATATATGGCCTGATACCTTTGAGCCCATGAGTCCCAGCATATACAAAAGTCTCTGCCGGTCATCTGTGAAGGCGGACATGCCCGAAACATCATGGATGCTACCCGCCTCCCTGTATCTGATGCTGAACCCGCCGCTGGTAACCAGGGACCATGTGATGGATTCTTTGAAATAGTACTTTGAATTTCTAAGGGCTGACCGCCTTTTTCCGTTATTATCCACGAAGTTTCGGATTTCGTAACCGTCCTTCTCCCAGTTAACTACATAATCATAGTTGCCGTACCACTGCCTTCTCCTGCCCCCTTTATTGTAGGGGAACCATTTGGCCTCTGATACTATAGAGGATTCTATGGAATCCGAAGAAAAGCTTATTTTATTTACATCCACCTCATGCCAAAGTCTTAAAAATCTGTCATTGTCACCGGTTTGAAGCCCCACCTTGGGCTCAATTAAGCTGCCCGCCGGCTGTCCCCTTAAGAAGGCCTCTATTACGCTATCATTTGCCCAGTAGGCTATTGGCATACCAGGCAGTCTTTCAAAAGTATCCTGATGTACCTCATAGTAGTAGTCAACTCTGGGGTTCTTAATGGCCTCCAGAGTCTTCTTCCTCTGTACTTCCATTCCCCCGGTAAAATCCGTCAGCTTAATATATTTACCCTTACCCTTTGCTCTACTGTTTTGAAGTACAAAGGTGCAAAGGGGTACAGTAGCTTCCCCAAAAGCGGAATATTCCATTTGAATCAGGCATACTATGCTCTTTGACTTAATTATATGCTTCCTCAGTCCTTCATGGGTCCTTATAAACATCCATACAAAAGGGGACATATAGGCCGAGTAGCCGCCCCTCTGGCACATCCTTAAATTGTTATAGATAAATACGGAAAACAAGTCCCCCTTATAATCGGCGTAGTTCTTGAATATGTAATCCTTGAGTTTCCTATCCGGCTTATTCAGGTAGGGAGGGTTGGTGACCATTACATGGTATCTGTCTGTCAGAATGGAGGCAATTTTGACCAGCTTTCCTAAACGCCTCTGAATCTCCCTTATACCCAACCCCTCCATTTGTATATGGCCATCTTCCCCACAATCATGGATAAAATCCAATAAGAGCCCTTCTTGAATTTTGTCTATGCGCAGTAGGGAGCCTATTTCCACAGCATTTTCGAATTTATTTATTAGATAGGCTGCTTCTTTTTGG
>JAAYRX010000194.1 GCA_012518535.1 Clostridiales bacterium
CCTTGGTACATGAAAGCTTTGACTGGGAGCATGGTGTATTCATGGGTTCCATCATGGGTTCGGAAATTACAGCGGCTGCTATATCCGATAAAATCGGTCAAGTGCGCCGTGATCCCTTTGCTATGTTGCCCTTCTGTGGCTACCATATGGGAGATTATCTAAAGCACTGGTTGAAAATCGGTGAAAAAGCGGATCCTGAAAAGCTACCCAAGCTCTTCTATGTCAATTGGTTCCGTAAAGACGATGAGGGGAATTGGCTGTGGCCCGGATTTGGCGAGAATAGCCGCGTACTAAAATGGATATTCGAAAGAACATCCGGTGAGGGCAAGGCAGTAAAGACTCCCATAGGCTACATGCCTACAGCGGATGCTATTGATACCGATGGCCTGGATGTCAGCGAAAAAGATATGAACGAACTATTGGCTGTTGACAAGGAGAAATGGCTACAGGAAGTTGAATCCATAAAAGAGTACTATAAGATCTATGGAGAGAGATTACCTGAAGAATTAGCTAAGCAGCTGGCAGCTCTGGAAGAGCGCCTTCACAACTCCTAATCCATTAACCAGATAAATAAACGGCCTGGGATGATATATCCCAGGCCGTTTTTATAATTAACATTTTATATATAATTTATACTAATAATACATACGATGCTATTTATCCTTTATTCTGTTTCGACATCTTTCCTTATAAAACCGACATCTCCTATTTCAGAGCGGCTTCGCTATAGCGGTTATTGGGATTCCAGAGCATAAACTCGTCTATCCCGTTATCCTCCAAAGCCTTTATCTGGGCCCTTACTTCCTTCTCCCCATACTTTATATGCCCCTTTACCCAGCTGGCAGTAAAATCCTGAATCCAGGGCCTTATTATGGCTGGAGTTTCAATGTTCTTGTTTCTCACAGCCGAATCCCTGGCGGAATTATATATGGTCTCATAGGGGTAAGCATCGGGCACCGGCAACTGATAGGTGTGGTTGGCATAGTGGCTGGGATACATCATAGGGCTTACATAGTCCACCACATTGCTGATAGCCTCCCAGTACTGGCCCAATCCCATATCGTCGGTAACCGAACCTACAAGGCCGTAGATATCGGCAGAAACGTACACCCCTTCGGGAGATAGCTCCTTATAGGCATATTTCAGGAAGTCCTGTATTATTTGGGGCTTACTCTCATTTCCGGTGTTTCTGTAATCCAGATGTTCATCCAGCTTACCGCCCCCGGAATCCGGAAGGCGTACATAATCAAACTGTATCTCATTAAAACCTACCCTGGCGGCCTCTTTCGCAACGGCTACATCATATTCCCACAGCTGCCTGTCATAGGCGCTGGCCCAACGCAGACCGTCCTGCTGCTTATGAGCCTCCCCGGTGCGTTTATCCAGGATTGCCCTTTCCGGATATCTTTCAGTGTAGATAGGGTCCTTAAAGGTCACTATCCTGGCAATGGCATAGATGCCGTTATCCTTTAATTTTTTCATAAAGGCCTCTATATCCTTTATGGGGGTCAACTCATTGGCCTCGGGAGCGAACTTCTCTGCGGCCTCCGTATAAAACAGCATGTTACCATTATCATCCTTGACATCAATAACCAAGGCATTCAGGCTGGTGTCCCTGGTCATTTCGATCATCCGGTCAAGGCGTGTCCCGCTGGCAGAATAGATGGTCATATATGCCCCCCGTACCTTTACACGGGGATTACCGGGGTGTTCTGTAACCTTTTCCTGGGGAGAAAAATCCAAATTCCTTAGATCTTCGCTTAGGAGATCGGTTCGATCCGAAACCGTAAATTCAGCGGAAATCCAGCCTTCTCTAGGTCCTTCTCCATTATCAAAGAGGATTCTGTACCACTTGGTTCCCTCTTCCCCCACCGATTCCTCGGCCAAAACTTCGACACCACTGCCCTTCATGAGAGTAGCTACCTTCTCCGCGTCAGAGTTGGGTTCACGGCGGACATTTAGCTTGTTGGCGCTTACGTATACCAGATTCTGTGGACTATCGTTTTCCTGATCCCCTTGATGATCCTCGTCACTGACATCTTCCGTATCTGTTTCCTCTTCGGTATGTTTATCGTCCTCTAAATTCTCCTCTTCTTCCACAGGAGGGTTGGGTTCTTGGATATTTGATGATGGTGTATCCTGTTTACATCCTTGTACTACCAAAAGCAGCATTATAAATGCGACAAATAGACTAAGCCTCTTAAACTTCAAACCCCTTTACGCTCCTTTACACCATAATAAGTATATTCTAATTATACGGGTTTTGTATAACCCATATCTATTATACAGATATTCTGTCGAAATAGATAGAATAACTTATGTGTAAATTATGGTTAATTGGGCGGGCGCGGCCCGTAATACTGGTAATAGTCCACTCTTATCCTGCCGTTATATAGTTTACGCTTCTTATGAGCCCTGCGGCCATAGTACCTTTCGAAATCCATATCGGCTGTCAGAACGTATATGGACCAGGTGTCCATATCCTGAAATTTTTCTCCCATCTCACGATAGAGGGCCCGTACTTCCTCCCTTTCACCCAAACGCTCTCCATAGGGTGGATTAGAGATTATACAACCATACCTGGTCTTGGTGCTAAAATCAGAAAAGGGTAGCCTATGAAAATCTATATACTCCTCTACACCAGCTAAGTGAGCATTGTGCCTGGCTATCCTTAGAACCCTTCCATCTATATCATAGCCCAGGATACGAAAATCAGCCTGTTTTCTTGCCGCCCTGGCTTCATTTCTGGCCTCTTCCCACAGTTGTCCCGGAATCTGGGGCCATTTTTCAGCATCAAACTCCCTGTTCAGCCCAGGGGCCATATTAAGTCCCATCATGGCTGCTTCTATTAGAATGGTGCCGGATCCGCAGAAGGGGTCTATAAGCAGCCTGTCTGTATTCCAGTAACTTAGCCCCACCAGAGCCGACGCCAGAGTTTCCTTTAAGGGGGCCTGGCTGGCCACCTCCCTATAACCCCTTCTATGAAGGCCCGGACCGCTGGTATCAATTGTCAGGGTAGCAACGTCTTTCAGCAATCCCACCTCTATGGTGTATTTAGGCCCGGTTTCCTCAAACCAGCTCCTCTTATACTTTTGTTTCAGCCTTTCAACGATAGCCTTCTTCACTATGGCCTGGCAGTCGGAGACACTGAACAGTTTGGACTTCACGGATTTACCCAGCACCGGAAACTCCGCATCCTCTGGCAGCCATTCTTCCCAGGGGAGAGCCTTGGTCTTTTCAAACAACTCATCAAAGCTGAGCGCACTGAACTCGCCAATCCTGATAAAAACCCTATCGGCACTTCTGAGCCATAGATTGGTGCGGCATACATCAATAGCCGTACCCTTAAATACCACCCTGGAGTTCTCTACCTTCAAATCCTTGTATCCTAAGGCCCTTAGCTCCCTGGCTACCACCGATTCCAGTCCAAAGGTGGCAGTAGCGATTATATCCCATTGATCCATATTAATCCTCTTTCCTTATTAACTAGACGTCAAATATTGCTCCCCTTCGGTAGTCGTTCCATACGCTTTCGAACCAGCCCTCCCCTTCGGGAATAGGCCGTACTTTCTTCCATTGGAAACTGGGTATCCCATCCCGCAGGATTACCTCTTGAATTATTCCATCCATCCTGCCCTCATCCAAAGAAAAGCGAAACTCTTCGGGAAGCCCTTCTATCTCCTGTTCTCCATTCTCGTGACAGATCAGATAGGAACCCCGGCTTCCACCGCCCCTTTCAATGTAGTCCAATATAGCGGACAGGTAAATATATTGGGCCATTAAGAGATCATAGTTTTTATAGGCCTGGGGAAGGTCCAGGGCTGAGGATACCGCCGTATTTTCATTCAGGGATAAGAGGGCCTTCCTGGCCTCCCGAGCTCCCTGCCTGGCCCCTTCCGAAGAACGTATATGGGCACCCCATAGGTCCATCCTTTGACCCATCTCTTCCCTTATGTCCTGAACGTTGCTACGGTCCAGGACATTAGCCATAAACCTTTGACCCATCTCTATTTTTTTGCCAATATCCCGGCCGGTGGAACTTAGAAATTCGGCTACACCCATGGGATCATGGCCATATCTGGCGGCAATAAACTGTGCCGCCCTAAGGCCGCCTACCTGCCCCGAATTCAGGGCACTTCCTCCGGGACGATACACACCATGGGAACCGTTAACCTCACCTATAGGGAAAAAATGCCTGAGGTTGTTCTCCCACCATATATTCCCCCCCAAACCACCGTTATTATGCTGGGCGCATACTGCTATTTCCAGGTATTCAGCAGTAAGATTGATCCCGTTATCCATGTACAGATCGATGGCAGGCTGGTTCATATGGGCAAGTCTCTGTATGGGAGTCCCAAATAAAGCATCTGATTTTTTAAGATATTCGTAAGCCTCGTCCCCTAAAAGGCTGAAGTCCAGGTTTCCATCATTGCTGGCCCCGGCAGGATTCTTGGTATAGTCCAGGAATACCCTTCTCCCCTTAATGACTGTTTCATGGTAGACCAGCAGGTCTATCAATGATGATCCGTGATTTTCTATCTTTCTTGGGTCAAAAGGCCATTGATAGCCCTTCAGAAATATTGCGTCCAACAGTTTCCCGGCATCCTTAAAGTAATCCCACAGGAATTCCCGCTCATCCTTGCCGTCCCTATCGGTCGATACATATCTGGGAAGTACCTGTTGGTAGGTTCCCGACAGGTTCCATCTGAACTTAGTGGAGGCTATCCCATACTGGGATTCCGTAAGGTTTCTTCCGACAGCCCCCGCTTCCAGAGCAATTCCTGTAGCCCCAGTCTGGCTGACAGGATAAACCGTTGAACCATACATTCCCGCAGGACCTCCCGTGGCATATACTATATTGGTACAATTAAAGGCCACATACCTGTTGTCTGGATCCTCCAGGGCATTCAGGTTTAGGGTTAGAAGCCCAACTGTCCGGGTCTTTTCCTCGTCCGTTAGAATACCGATGACCTGATATCCATCGAATATCTTTATATTCTTATCCATCACCTGGTCCTGAAGCCTATTGGTCATGTAATGGGATGTCAGGGGACCCGCCGAAGTGGCCCGCTGCCTGGGGTCATGGTCGGTCTTATACCCTACATATTCCCCGTAACCATTATGGGGAAAGGGTACACCTATATCCACCAAACGATAGAAGCATTGAGCCGACAGGGAGGCCTCTGTCAGGGCTATATCCCCATGCATGCTCCCCCCATTGAAGAGGGTCCTTGCCATATCGTATACGGAATCGGGATTATCCCCCGACAAGGTCAGCTTATAGTAGGTCTGTTTATCCGATCCGGTATTTCGGGACGTCCCCATATACAGCCCTTCCGTAACAATGGCTATATCCCTCTGACCAAGAGAATACAGCCTGTCCGCTGCGTTAAGGCCTGCAGCCCCCGAACCTACTATCACCGTATTCAATGAATATATATTTATATTGGTATCATTGATTTTGGCCTTGCTATGTAACAAACTTAATCCCCCTTGCCTATAATCTTCTCAGATGAAATCCTCCATCCACATTTATGACTTCTCCCGTTGAAAAAGGGAGCAAGCCTGAACACAGTGCCCATACAGCCTTGGCAATATCCTTGGGATAACCCCATCGTTTAATAGGGGTTAGTCCACCCTCAATCAGCTCATCATACTTATCCTTTACCGGACCGGTCATATCCGTTTCGATTATACCCGGCCTTATTTCATAAACGTTAATGCCGTACTCGGCAAGCCTATGGGCAAAAAGCTTGGTGACCATGCTGATACCCGCCTTGGATATACAGTATTCACCCCTTGATGGTGAGGAGGTATAGGAGGACATGGATGAAATATTAATAATTATAGGGCTATAGTCCTGCTCTCTTTGAACCTGCTCAACCATCTTCCTGGCTACCCCCTGGGTTAGAAAAAAGGTACCCTTAAGATTGGTATCCACCACAAAATCAAAGCTCTCCTCTGTAGTTTCCAATATATCCCTTCTTACCTTGGGCGCTACTCCCGCGTTGTTTATCAGCACATCTATCCTTCCAAACCTTGATGATACAAGGTCAATAAGCTTCTGTCTGTCCTGGTCGCTGCCCAGGCTACCCTGAACATAGAGAACTTCTACTCCATTGACCCTTAGTCCTTCCAAGGCCTCCCTTACCCTGCTCTCATCGGATGTGCCGAATATGGCCAGGTTATACCCTTCCCGGGCCAGCCTTTCCGCTATTCCGTAGCCTATCCCCCGACTGCCACCTGTAATAATTGCCACCTTTCTTCCGGACATCTTACCACGCCTCCTTCTGCGATTAATCACTATACTAGATATAAAGGATTGTTTCAATACTAAAACCGTATAATCCAGCCGTAAATATATATCCACCTACTAATAGAACCGGTTCCGGTGATCCCGGTTCCGGTTCTGATATTCTACCTATCTACAGGTCATGTGAAAGTGGATCCTGTACCTAAGGCCCCTATTATACATGATGGGCTACACGGCTCCCATCAATGGGCGGCTTGCCCTTCCTTCCCTCCCTGTATATGGGAGCATATATCTTTGCGTCCTTTATTACACAACCGGCCCTGCCGCCATCCCTCATTATCTCGGAACACTTGCTGCAGGCTATACAGGATTTCTTTCTGTCCATTATGCCCTTGGTCAAAATATCCTTGGCGAAGTCGGGATATGCTAAGGATTGCCGGCCAAATCCGGCTATGCTAAACCAGCCCTTTTGTATTCCACCGGCAGCTATATAGGGAGCGAATTCCCTGAGCCAGCTAAACCCAGTGGCCATTACCTTCATATCCGGGACACTTTCCTGAATTTGCCTGATTATGTCCAGCATCCTGGCTGTACCCACCAGGGGATGCTCGGGCGGTGTGTAATAACCCATATCATAGGGCCTGCCTACATGGGGATTGTAATAGGGGTTGCCCGTACTGATATTGATGAGTTCGATTCCCTTGTTATGTAGGATTTTTACCAGCCTAATCGGTTCCGTTAGATCCGGAACCAGGAAGTCCTCCCGGTCTACACCCCAGCCATAGGGGTAGGGCACAGAATCATAGGCATTGAGCCTCAGGGTAATGTCCAGCTCGTCCCCTAACCTATCCTTAATCTTATCTACAATATTCAATAAAAATCGGGTACGGTTTTCAAAGCTACCCCCGTAATCTCCTTCCCTGGTAAATCCAGACAGGAGCTCGGAGTTTAAATAGCCGTGACAAGCCTTTATGTCCACCGCATCAAAGCCTATCTCCCTGGCCATGCATGCAGCTTCTACAAATATATCCTCAAGTCTCTTCAGTTCGTCATCAGTTATCAGAGGATAATCTTCAGGCAGATTGCGACCCAGATATGGATTTCGGGTAGCTATTATTGGCGCAGGTTTGCCTTCCGGCTTACTATAGCGGCCCGAATGGGTAAGCTGAACTACGGTATATGGCTTATGATCCTGGCCATATTCTTGCCTGACCACTTCCATGGTGTCATCCAGTAGCCTCTTCAGCTGGTCCTTGTTTTCCTCACAAATATAGAGTTGCCGTGGATTGGCCCTGCCCTCTTCTACCACTGCGGTAGCCTCAAACCACAATAATCCGGCCCCGCCCCTGGCAAATCTCTCATATCTCCTGAAGGTGAGATCGCTGGGGCCACCCCTGTCTGTCCCATCACAGCCTTCCATGGGATGTATACCTATAGAATTCGGTATGGTTGTCCCCTTCATGGAGATTGGGCTTTTCAATGGTCCCAGATCATCCAGTATAGGAAGTTCAATCCCAAATTTGTCAATATCCGCCCTTATTTCATCCAAAGAACGGTACATAAACTTCTCATGCACTGTCATCTTAATCCTCCGCAATATTTTTACCGCCCCCTCCAAACACGGATTATTGGTATCCTAATCCTGCTTTGATATAGCCTCGTTGATCTTCATAAGTGCTTCGTTAGCAGCTTCCCTTACACTTTCGTCTTCGTCATCCCTGTAGAGTTTTTTTAGATACTCCACGGTCCTTTCAGCACCGGATTCTCCCATTGCCTTGGCAGCCAGTCTGCGAAGTTCGACTTCCGGATGGCGGGCATAGTAGGTAAGGTGGGTCACTGCATCATGATCATTGCTTTTTGCAAGGGCCTTAAAGGCGGCTTCGCGGAATTCCGCATTGGGCCCATTTATCACTTTCTCCAGTTTTGCAATTTTTCCCTTTTGTGCCCATTTTTCAATCTTTTTAATCGAAGGTCCAAACACTTGCATCCACTCCCTATAATATTAACTAGCTATAAAAGCTTTGTAAACTCTTTATAAGCGAAATGAAGAGGGCGGCTATTATCGTTTTAATAATAACCGTATATCAATCATATCTGGTATACTTATCTGAGTCAAGGAAAATGCTTTACCTGAACATATTATATCTCCTTATGCCTAATGTATAATACTCTCCTAAAATATCCAGTATTTGCTACATGGCAGATCAGCATATACCCTCAATGTCGATTTTGAAAACTTTCGGCTCCTCTGTATTATTCTTAGGTTTATGATTTAAAATTATCTCTAGGGGTAAGTATTAAGAAGATAGAAAAATAGGAAGGTGATTTGTTCATGGATGTATTTGGAACCCTTATTCAAACCGGCGATTGGAAAGGCGAAAAGCATGTACCTATTATTCATTGTCCAGAAAAAGTAAAAGCAGGGGAAAACTTCGAGTTAAAAGTCACCCTGGGAGATGCCATTGGTCATCCCAACACCTTGGAACACTATATCTCATGGTTTAAGGTGTACTATCAAGCAGATGGAGGTAAATTCCCCATTGAGCTGGCCTCCTTTGACTTCGGTGCTCATGGAGAAAGCGATGTATTCACCGATTATCAAGGTTCCGTTACCGTCAAACTACCCAAAAGCGGTACCATCTATGCCCTCAGCTACTGTAACATTCACGGCCTTTGGGGCAACAAGGCAGATGTTGTGGTAGAATAAAGTAACGCGTTCTGCTGGAGTAATGGCTATTGAACGCTATGTTACATCCTCACTAGTAACTGTACCAATATATCAGGTTGTATAACATATAGCTAAACGAAATAGTTCACATAGCAACGATCATAATGGACTATTGATAAGCGAATGACTTCATTGATTTCGTTAAGAAAACTTAGCTTATGGAATGCAAAAAAAGAAAGATTGCATAGGGACCTATGCAATCTTTCTTTTTTCTATTTCTGTGGGTAGATACCTGTTATCTTTAAAACTGAACCCTGGGAGCTTCCCTGTCCCCTTCATCAGCCCTGAAGAAGACCTCTTCGCTAAAGCCAAATATACCTGCCACCAAATTGTTTGGGAATGTCTGTATTCTGGTGTTGAACTTAAGGACCGTGTCGTTGTAGAACTGCCTTGAATACCTTATCTTGTCCTCAATATCCCGAAGATCGTTCTGTAAGCTTAGGAAATTGGTATTAGCCTTAAGCTCCGGATAGGCCTCTACCACCACCATGAGCCTGTTAAGAGCCTGGGACAGCATATCGTTGGCTTCCATGCTCTCCTCCGGGGTATTGGCATTTAAAACGCCGCTCCTGGCCTTTACGACTTGGTCGAAGGTGTCCTTCTCATGGCTGGCATAGCCCTTTACGGTCTCTACCAGGTTGGGAATGAGATCCGCCCTGTTCTTTAGCTGTACATCAATTTGAGCCCATGCGTTTCTAACCCTGTTTCGAAGGGTAACAAATCCATTGTAGGCCGATATGCCGTATAATACCAGAATGACTGCCACCCCTGCAATGATATAACCTAACATAATAATCCCCCTTTACAGTCTTTAATATGATATTTATCAGAAGGCTCCGCCCCCACCGCCACCACCGCCGCCGCCGGAGCTACCCCCGCTAAATCCACCGCCCATACCGCTTCCTGAGGAACTGGGCGATGCCGCTACCGCTGCCGTACTTACGGCATTGTTAATGGCGGTGGTTGTGTTATTGAGCATACTGTTGATGATCATAAAGCTGCCCAGAGCCCTATGTCCACCCATATAGGTCAGATTCGGATCCATAAGCTCGGCTTCACTGAATACCCTGGGCAATTGGTCTATGACCTCTTTAGCAACCCCAAGGGAAATGGCATAGACAAGATAATGTTCCCAAATCACGATGGACGGGATCTCTGCCCTATCCATGTTGGAAAAATGGAGTAGGAATTTTTTGAAGGCCTTCCACATGGCCGTCTGCTCTACCCCGTATCTGGTCCACTTCCTGATGGCCGAAACTATCAGCATGGCAATCAGGGTAACAAAGCCTATTACCGCCATCAAAACGCCCACAGGTGCCTTGAGCAATAAGAGGGATATAACACCGGTAGCTAAAAGGAATAGACCTATCAGAGCATATATACCACTGCCCTTCAAATCATTTTTCATGAAGAATCCCTGTCTTTCTCCCTGCCTCTTTACCATGTTCTTAAAGCTTTCATAATCCCTCTGAAACTCCAGGGCCCTGGACTTCCTTTTCAGGATATTCTTTAGATCATCCAGGATAAGGCTTCCTCCCGTACCCAGCTTATGGAGGAACCAGGATATTAAATATTCCTCATGGGGATAAAGGCCATCCAAACCGACTCCTTCTATTAAGGAAATCATGTATTGCTCCTGAGTGCGTTTAAAGACCAGACCCTTCTCGGTCTCAATCCTCCTGATGGTAATCTTTTTCTTTCTCACCAGATCCATAATTGTAGCCATTATATCCTTGGAATCTGTATTTCCCTTGGTAAGTAGATAGGTCATAATGGCAGGGGTGTAATCCCCCGGAAGCTCCCTATAGTAGTCACCTTGAAATTCCGGCCTAAGATCCCTGGAATATCTGTAGATAAATCTAATCAGTCCGTAAATACCCCCAAGAATAGCTATAACAAAGCCGGGCAGTAAAGTGTCCCTGATCCTCTTTAGTCTTGCTTCCCTGGCAGCCCTTTCCTTCTCCGCCTCTTCCAGTCTTTTTAACTCCTCCCTGGCCCGCTCCCTTTCAGCGTTGGCCTCGTCCGCCAATCTCTTCTCGTTTTCCAGGATCTGAGGCAATTTCTCTTCATTGTAAACCCTGGTTGAATCGGGGATAAGTCCGGGCGGGAATATGGCCAGGGTCTCTATAAAGGTATTGGGCATTAGCTCGGAGATAACAAAAGTAAAGGTGCGTTCATCGGTAATTTCCGATACCCCTGTCAGGGGACCATGGGCGAACACCCTCAGCTCTTCTTTCCCGGCACCCTCGGGAATTGTAATGGTGATATGTACATCTTCTAAGAAAACGTCCCAATTCATATCGATGACCTTGCGATTGAACACCCCAATGTCATCGTACCTTTCAGCCACGTTTAGGAGGATATAGTCGAATACAAAGGTTTTTTCCTCATAGCTGGATCTTTCATAGACCTTGAGCTTGGTGAGATTAGATTCCTGTGTGAGCTCATAGACATCCTGTCCTTCACCCTGTGATTGTTGAAACTGTCTCAGGCCACCCCCATCTTCCACATATACGGCTATCTCCTTAATGCCATCTGTGGCGTCCAGGTCTATATCTCTGAAAATTCCGTTAAAGTTCCCATCAAAATCATAAGTTATTCTTTCCCTAATATGGGCATCCCCGTTCGGCTTAATATCTATAGTCATATGATAGTGACTGATATTATAGCTCCTATTGTCTGCCTTTGATATTATGGGCGACACCACAACAGATAAGGCTATAAGCCCACAGAGCAAAATAAGTGGTATAATTCTCTTCCTATATATGGCCTTTACCCCCTTTGCAAAGCTCTTTTCTATTACTCTTGAGTCTCTGGTTTTCTTGAAATATCCCCTAAATAATCCCTCACCTCATTGCATGTGTATGTTGAATATGCTGGAAAGATTAACTGATCGGTTAATTTAAGAGGTAAAATCATTGATATTATGACCTGACTTAATGGTATTGTCCGGTTATTATTATGTCAGTTTATATCCTTATTCTACCACAAATATGAATGATAAAACTGTTAATTTTCTTTTAATTGTAGATCTATAAATTAATACAATATGGTACATGTAGTATGAACGCTTGTTGCACCGGATATGGCTATGACTTGAAGGGTATCTTTAGTATCCGTTATCAAGATACAAGCAAAAGGTGTTTGTTGTATTATACGAAAGTTCTTTTGGTATATAAATAATCCGGATAGTCGGAAGTCCTACCTGTATGGGCCTTCCTTCTATCCGGATGAATCACAATTCAATTGATTTTTATTGAATCCTCTGCTTGCTCCCTACTCATTGGGATACCAACGAAGCTTTGGGTTCCGGGCAGCCCTGGTCTCATCCAACCTGCCGATAGGAGCCTTGTGAGGCGCACTCCTGGCCATTTCCGGATCCTGCTCTATCTCCTGGGCTATCCTAATCATGGCGTCGATGAATTCATCCAGGGTTTCCCTGCTCTCCGTTTCGGTAGGTTCAATCATCAGGGCCTCTTTCACTATAAGGGGAAAGTAGGTGGTAGGGGGATGGAATCCAAAGTCTATAAGCCGTTTGGATATGTCCATGGCCGATACTCCCCTATCCTTCTGCCCTTGAGCGGATAAGACAAACTCGTGCATACAAATACGGTCATAGCTAAGCTCATAATAGGACTTGAGCTTTTCCATGATATAGTTGGCATTTAATACGGCCGTCTCCGATACCCTGCGAAGCCCCTCTGCCCCCATGCTCAGGATATAGGCATAGGCCTTTAGGTACACTCCGAAAT
The DNA here is from genome assembly GCA_012518535.1 of Clostridiales bacterium. Taxonomy (GTDB): domain Bacteria; phylum Bacillota; class Clostridia; order Caldicoprobacterales; family UBA3941; genus UBA3941. The sequence continues at coordinate 12,734 of JAAYRX010000194.1, forward strand.
TCCCGTAAAAGGATCTCACCCTGCCGATGGACAGGGGTCTGTCCTGGTCAAGATAGTATTCCTCGCCATCGAATTGGACCAGGGGACAGGGCAGAAAGGGTAGCAGCTTTTCAACAACACCCACAGGGCCTGATCCCGGACCTCCACCACCATGGGGAGTGCTGAAGGTCTTATGAAGGTTCAAATGCACCACATCAAAGCCCATATCCCCCGGACGGGCTATACCCATAATGGCGTTGGCATTGGCTCCGTCATAGTATAACAGGCCGCCGGCATCATGGACGATCCTGGCAATCTCTACGATATCCTCTTCAAAAAGACCCAATGTGTTGGGATTGGTCAGCATAAGCCCGGCCGTCTCATGATCGACCATCTCCTTCAGGGCATCCACATCAACGCCCCCACGATTGTTGGAGGGTACCTCCACTACCTCAAACCCAGCCATAGCTGCCGAAGAGGGGTTGGTGCCATGGGCGCTGTCGGGAATCAGCATCTTATACCTTTCCCCTTCACCCTTGTTATTGTGATAGGCTTTGATAATCATCATCCCTGTCAGCTCTCCATGGGAGCCTGCCGCAGGTTGCAGGGTGATTCCCGCCATACCTGTGATTTCACATAGCATGGCATTTAGCTCGTATATCAGCCTCAGGCAGCCCTGAACGGTTTCCCGGGGTTGGTAGGGATGAACCGCTGAAAAGCCCTCCAGCCTGGCAATATCCTCGTTGATCTTTGGATTGTATTTCATGGTACAGGATCCCAGAGGATAGAAGCCTACATCAACCCCATGGTTGAGTCTGGATATACCGGTATAGTACCTGACCACTTCAGGTTCGCTAACCTCCGGAAGTTGTGCATCCTGATCCCGTAGTAATTCATTAGGAATAAGCTTTTCAATATCCCTTTCTTCTACGTCCAGCTTCGGCAGGGAATAACCCCTCCTGCCATCTGTACTCAGTTCAAATATCAGCTTTCTATCCATTCGCTATCTCACCCACCCCTTCAACTAGAGCGTCCATTTCCTCCCGGGTCCGCTTCTCCGTTACGGCTAAGAGCCATCCTCCGTCCAGTTCCGGATAGGTCCCTTCCAGGGAATATCCTCCTATAATGCCCTTATCCAATAGATGGGCATTAAGCTTTTGGATAGGGATGGTGCTCCTTAGGGCAAACTCCTTAAAGAAAGGACCGCTAAATATGGGGGTAAACAAACCCGTGTCGATTAGCCTGTCATACAGGTAGTGGGATTTTTGCAGGGATTGACTGGCGACCTCCTTCAAGCCCTCCTTCCCCATGAGGGAAAGGTATACGGTTGCTATGAGGGCGTTTAATGCCTGGTTGGTGCAGATATTGGAGGTAGCCTTTTCCCTTCTTATATGTTGCTCCCTGGTCTGCAGGGTCAGAACAAATCCCCGGTTGCCATCCCTGTCTACAGTTTCGCCCACTACCCTTCCGGGCATCCTTCTCATTAGCTTCCTGGTGGTAGCGAAAAATCCCAGGTATGGACCCCCAAAGCTTAAGGGATTCCCCAGGGATTGTCCTTCTCCTACCACTATATCCGCCCCTGCTTCCCCTGGGGATTTTAGAATAGCAAGGGATATGGGGTCTGCACAAACGATTAGCAAGGACTTGTTCTCATGGGCCAGACGGGCTATTGGCTCTATATCCTCAATGATCCCGAAAAAATTGGGAGATTGGACAATAACTGCCGCGACCTCATCGTTCAGGGCCTCCTCCAAGGCCTCCAGGTCTATCATCCCGTCCTTGTATCCAGCCTCTATCATGGCTATATCCTGAAATTTAGCATAGGTCGCCGCTGTTGCCCTGTACTCGGGGTGCAGGCTCCTAGCTACTATCACCTTGTTTCTCCTGGTAGCCTGGCATGCCATCAGGAGGGATTCGGCCACAGCTGTGGCGCCGTCGTACAGTGAGGCGTTGGATACATCCATACCCGTCAGCTCACATATCATGGTTTGGTACTCAAATATAGCCCTCAAGGTGCCCTGACTTATTTCAGGCTGATAAGGGGTATAGGATGTATAGAATTCCGCTCTTGAGATTATGTGGTCTATGGCTGAGGGTATATAGTGATCATAAGCGCCCGCCCCTAAAAAGCAAGCATACTCATTGGCATGCTTGTTGGAAGAAGCTATCTTGCGCATATGGTGTAAAAGCTCCATTTCAGCCATGGGGCCATCTACGGCCAGTTCCCCTGTCAGTCTGACGCCCTCAGGAATATCCCCAAATAGCTCTTCAATTGATGTATAACCTATCTCCTTTAGCATGTCCTCCCGTTGCTTATCTGTGTTGGGGATGTACCTGGACATCATCAGGCCTCCTCTTCGCAAAATTTCTCATATGCATCGGCATCCATAAGATCATCCAATTCACCGGTATCATTCACCTCGATAACCGCTATCCAGGATTCAAAAGGTTCCTCATTTACAAGTTCAGGGCTGCCTTCCAATTCTTCATTAACTTCTACCACTGTTCCCGAGACAGGTGCATAGATGTCGGAAGCTGCCTTGACGGACTCAATGGACCCCAGGATATCCTCAACTTCCACATCCGTGCCTACTTCGGGCAGCTCGATAAACACTATGTCTCCCAGTTCGTCCTGAGCAAAATCGGTTATACCTATGTAAGCCCTGTTTCCTTCCATCCTTACCCATTCATGCCCCTTGGCATACTTTAATCCCTCTATTACCTTCA
>JAAYRX010000195.1 GCA_012518535.1 Clostridiales bacterium
GCTCCATGCCCCTCTCCCGGGCCATTTCAACAATGGATTCCCCCAGGGGGTGCTCCGAACCCTTTTCGGCGGATGCCGCCAGCCTGAGGAGTTCGTCCTCATCTGTTTCGCCGTATAAAAGTATATCTGTGACCTTGGGCTGTCCCAGGGTAATAGTCCCTGTCTTATCCAATACCACGGTATCCACCTTGTGAGCTGTCTCCAATGCTTCCCCGCTCTTAATAAGAACTCCGTACTCCGCACCTTTACCCGTTCCCACCATAATGGCGGTAGGGGTTGCCAGCCCCAATGCACAGGGACAGGCAATAACCAGAACGGATATGAAGATAGTGAGGGAAAACACCGCTGATTCCCCGCTAAGCCACCAGCCCAGTCCCGCTATCACTGCAATACCAAATACGATGGGCACAAAATATCCGGATATAATATCCGCCATCTGGGCGATGGGTGCCTTGCTGCCCTGAGCCTCTTCCACCAACTTAATTATTTGAGCCAGGGCAGTGTCGCTGCCTACCCGGGTGGCTTTAAATCGGAAGGAACCGGTCTTGTTAAGGCTGCCTCCCACCACATTGTCTCCTGGCTTCTTCTCAACGGGTATGCTCTCCCCTGTCAACATGGACTCGTCTACGGATGTCAGGCCTTCCACTACCTGACCATCAACCGGGATGCTCTGTCCGGGCCTTACCACTATAACATCCCCGACCTCTACTTCCTCTACCGGTATGGTAATCTCCTTCACGTCCTGGATTACCACTGCCATCTTTGGTGCAAGGTCCATAAGCTTTTTAATGGCATCGGATGTACGTCCTTTGGCAACGGTTTCCAAGGTCTTCCCCAGAAGTATCAGGGTGATTATAACCCCTGCGGTTTCAAAGTACAGGTGCATGGCATAGTCAGTGTTGCCCTGGGATATCTGCCATATGGCGTAGAGCCCGTATATGAAGGCCGCCGATGTACCCATGGCCACAAGGGAGTCCATATTGGGGCTACCCCTGAACATGGTCCTAAAGCCAACGGTATAGAATTTATATCCCGCAATGATTGTGGGTATCGTAAGAAGCAATTGAGTCAGGGCAAAGTTCAAAGGATTGATTTCCGGGTCTATGAACCTGGGAAGAGGCAATCCTATCATGTGTCCCATGGCTATATAAAACAGCGGAACCGTAAAGACCAGGGATACTATAAACTTGGTCCACATAGTGGAAATTTCCCTTTCCCTTCGGATCTTGTCGTTATCCCCACCGCTATCGGTTTGGATCTCCATAGGCCTGTATCCGGCCTTGACGATGGCTTCCCTTATCTGGGACAGCCTGATTACCTCCGGATTGTAAACAACCCTTGCCCTCTCTGCAGCGAGATTGACCTCTCCCCTTTCTACCCCATCCAGCTTGCCCAATGCCCTTTCCACGGCTCTGGAGCAAGCGGCGCAGGTCATTCCTTCAATAGGGATTACAACCTCCCGATTCTTTTGTTCCTCCCTTAGGCTGTAGCCTGCCTCTTCTACTGCCCTTTTTATTCTCTCAAGATCCACCCCGTCCTCGTGCAACACCGTCAGGGTCTCGGTAGCAAAATTGACACTGGCTGTATCCACTCCTTCAAGTCTGCCAACCCTTCGTTCTACTGCGTTTGCACAGGCGGTGCAGGTCATTCCATCTATCTTTAAGACTTCCTTTTTAGCAGTCATACAATCAACTCCCATGATATATGTTAACTTCACGATTTGTGCGATTAGGTCTGTATTATAATGTAGTTTCTCCTTAATTCAATGAAACAAACTTACACTATAGTACTATACCCCCCGGGGGTATTATATACCACAAGCAGATAGTTTTCAATCATTATTTTAACTTCACATACTTTTAGTTCCCATTTTAAAGAGACCTTATATGCCCCACAAACCTTGTGGGAATACTCTTGCATATCTCGTCTCCTCTCCCCCCCAGACCATAGGTGTATAATAAAGGTTGACAGGGATATCCGAAACAGAATAATTCCCCAAAAAGTGCGGATTTTGTCAAATATTCCAGCCCCTGCGACGGAATTCTCCTTTAGATTGACAAAAAAATAACAAAATCAGTTGTTTTGGTAATATGCCCTTTACAAATTCCCGTATAAGTAATAGAATTGTTATGTAAAATGTATACAAAGTTATACATACAAATATATAGTCATTTAAAGTTTCAAAAAAACCGGATTATTAACATAATAACCTGGCTCATTTAATTATGTCTTTTTTGAAGCTTACTATTAATTATTATAGGAGGGTCATTCATATGGGTAAAAAGATGAGGA